>CANHYZ010000161.1 GCA_947464885.1 Flavobacteriales bacterium | reverse complement strand
GTGATAAATCGGCGGCGATTTATGCTTGCATCTTTAAAATTCATAGGTTCCTTATTGTTCTTGCTGTGTGGCAGCGCAATCATCGCGCAATTAAGTTCGCCGGGGTGTGAGGGGCTAACAAGCTACACGGATGGGCAACCCAATGACCCTATTTATTATTTTCAACCGGGACAATTGGGCGAGTTAACCGTTGTGCCTGAAGTGGCAGGTGCCTCTTTTAACTTCGTGTGGTACCGCTTCACGACAGGCAGTTTCAATTGGACAGCATATCAAACGCAGAATAATCAAGCAACTTCCACCATCACGGGCCTTCAACCGGGAGCCTATTTCGTTTCCGTGCGTAATAGCAGTAATGTGATTGTAGGATGTTATCGCGCTTGGATTGCACAAATTCTGCAGGAACCTTCCGTTGATGTGCAGCCTATCGCTTCCAATTGCGTTGGCCCCATTGATTTATCCGCAACATTTACTCCCGGACAAATAACGCCGATTAGTAATCTCCCCCAATCTCAATTGGTGATTGATGCCAATACACAGATAACCGTTTGCTTTACAGGTACACACACCTACATAAGCGATTTAGGGTTTTTTCTGAAAGGGCCAACTTCTTGCGGAAGTCCAACTCTCGCGCTAATGCCCAACCCGGGAGGTGCTTGCAATGCATCGAACAACTTTACGAACTTTTGTTTTTCAACCGAATCGAATAACAATATCAACGTTTGCTCCGGTGTGAATGGTCTGAACGGTACCTATGGAACGTATGGTCCAACAGCTACACCTGTAAACTGGTCAGGAATTTATGGTTGCGATGCGATGAATGGAGGTTGGACTGTGCAGGTTTACGACTGCGTGGGTATTGATGTAGGAACCCTGACTGATGCGACAATCACATTTGTTGGTTTTGATTTGTGTGGGGCATCACAAACGATTACCTATACAACCCCGCCGAATTTTTCCTCAGCAATCGCCGATAATTCATGCAGTCCGGCGTCGGCATCTAGTTTTAATGTTGCGCCGGCATTTGCGCCTGCAGTGCTTAACTGCACCTTCGGTTATGAATGGAACAGTGATCCTTACGTGTACATCGCTGACTCCACAACATCATTGAATATTTCACTGGCTTCTTTGATGGATGCACAGGGCAATCCAATCCCCTGGCAGGACATCGATTTTACGTTGGATATCACCGTGAATTGTGATGAAAATGCTTCGTTGAATGACTGTTTCGGCGGAAACCAAAGTGATACGGAGACCTATGTGAACATTCCGCAAACGCAGTCGGTCATAACGCCTATGGCCCCCATATGCGCTGAAGATGGAGTGGTTCAATTGGTAGCCGATATTCCGGGCGGAAGTTGGTTCGGTCCCGGCATAACAGATGCCCTTATGGGGACATTTGATCCAATGGCTACCGGAGAAGGATTTTTCGATGTCGAGGTGACCTTTGCTGATCCCTGTATACTTCCCGACATGCAAACCTTGGAAGTCGGTGTGCTTCCCAATCTCACGGTGAATTTTCAGGATGATGTGTGTGAAGATGCACTGCCCTTTGATTTAATGACAACTTCACTTGCCGGCGTTTATGCGGGGCCTGGAATCGTGGACACTAATCTTGGAACCTTCGATCCGGCCTCGGCAGGAGTCGGAGCGCATGTTATCACCTTCACCTCGAGTACAATTTGTCCTGTAACATTAACGGAGACGCTGAACGTACAGCCGCTGCCGGTTTTGACTATTTCGCCAGACAGCGACGTTTGTCCCGCAACTGTTTTTTCATTGAGTGCTTCAGGGGCCGATAGTTATGACTGGTCACCTGCAACGAACCTGGATGACCCCATGATTGCGAATCCACAAGCAACGGTTGACGCTCAAATTACCTACACCCTCACCGGCACCTCAATTTATGGTTGCGAGACGCTAGGGCAGGTCACCCTCACGCCGATACCGGAACCGTCCATCAGCGTAAATCCTGTCGCTACAATTTGTCCGGGAGAATTGATTTCGTTGGATGCTCTCGGAACCGCCGGTAACTGGAGTTGGCTCGCACCTGATGGAAGTGAATTAGGCACAGCGCAGACGCTTTCGGTGAGTCCATTCATCACAACCGAGTATGCGGTAACTGTTACTGATGCTTGCGGATTAATTGCGGAGACTACCGTCAGTGTTCCTGTCGAAGCAGGCTATGCTGTGAATGCCGGATTGGATGATTTGTTCTGTGAAGGCGAATCGTTAGCGTTGGCTGCCACGGTTTCCGGGCTGAATCCGGCAATTCAGTGGTCAACATTGGATGGCGTCGTGAATGGATCAGGCACACTTGACAATCTTGATGTTGACGTGCAAGGAACGTACACCATAACCATCACATCGCCGCTTGGGTGTGAATACACGGATGATGTATTCGTCACAGAGGCCCCTTTGCCGGTGGTGCTTGCCGGTGATGATGCTGAGATTTGCACTAATCAACCGTATGGCTTAAGTGCATCCGGTGCTTTGTCCTATACCTGGACGCCCGTTTCCGGCCTAAGTAATTCAGCCGTGAGCAACCCCAATGTGACGCTTACCGCTGCGGCGACTTACATTGTTGAAGGCACTGATTTTAATGGCTGCAGCCAAAGCGATACGATTTCTTTGACGTTAATACCGGCTCCGCAAATCACGGCAAACAATGTGAGCATGATATGTCCCGGTGAAAGCGTGAACATTGCTGCGGTGGGCTCTGCCGGCGCCTACACCTGGTCGCCTGCAGCCGGTTTGAGCGGCACAGCGGGTTCGACCGTTTCTGCCTCTCCGGCAGCGACGACGCTTTACACTGTTACCTTGACGGATGCCTGTGGTGAACAGGTTTCTGCAACGGTCAATGTACCGGTTGAAGATGCCTATTCCGTGGATGCCGGTTCGGATGATTTTTTCTGTGAGGGTGGCCAGTTTATACTTAATCCTGTGTTGACAGGGCCAAATCCTATCGTGCAATGGTCAACAACAGATGGCAGCATCACAAGTGCGGTGAATCAGATGAATGCCAATGTAAACGGACAGGGGAGCTATCTGATAACCCTAACGTCTCCCTTATCCTGCACCTACGCTGATATCGTTTTTATCAACGAAGTGAGCTATCCGAATGTCAATCTTCCTGACACTGTGAGGTTCTGTCCGGGAGCAGTAGCCACACTTTCAGTTGGGGCCATGTGGGATGTCGTACAATGGTCAACCGGAGAAACAAGTTCCGACATAGCGATTGGTCAGCAAGGAACCTTCGATGTGATAGTCACCGATGGTGGTTGTTCAACATACGACACCTTGTTTGTGAAACAGGTGGTTTTGCCGATCATCAATCTGGGGCCTGATATTGAAATCTGTCAAAATGAGACTGCTGAGTTGAGTGCAGGCTACTTCGGACAATGGGATGGAGCTTCAGCTTCAGACGTCCTGGAAGTTTCGACAGCAGGAACCTATACATTTACTTACAACCAAGAGGGATGTTCAGTTAGCGATGAAATTGAAGTGGGGGTTATCCCGCTACCTTATTTCAGTGCATCCACAACGCAATACGCCTGCATGGGCGAGTCTTACATCATCGACTTAACGAGCGGTTTGGAAGCAAGCTACGTGTGGAGCAATGGCAGTCAATTGTCCTATACGGAGGTTGATCAGCCAGGAACCTATTACGCGACAATTACCAATGAGTGCGGCTCTCGGGCTGCTGCCATAGCTGTCATTTTTGAGGATTGCGAGAGTGCTGTATACACTCCGACCAGCTTTACACCGAATAACGACGGATTAAATGATGTTTGGCAAATCGTGACGCGCAACATTGAATCGTTGAACGCGAAGGTGATGAACCGTTGGGGGCAGGTTGTCTTTGAGTCTACCGACCTGAATCCGGTTTGGACCGGAGGTTTTAATGCCGGCGATACTTACGTTTCGGATGGATATTATTTCTGGCGCATAGAGTATGTCATGCGCAATGGTCAGCGCAATGTGGAAGAGGGGAGCATGTTCATCTTGCGCTAACTGGAACACTCTTATTTTCTTCCTTGTCTGAGCAATTTCTTGAGCGAGTAGTAATAATGGATTTGGTCAAATGCGATCGGTGAAACGGAATGGATTTTTTTCCAGTGTGAGGTGATGAGCACTTGCGATTCTTCACCGTCAATGGAGCAGGTCAGCGGCATGGAGAAATCAGGTACATCTGCCACCCAGCGCACAGCAGTGACGGTTTTGTTTCTTTTCTTTCGGGTGACGTATTCCAGTTGAGGTAGTTGATGGTGTTTCACGTATTGCGCAAAGATCGGCGCCATATTCATATCTGATTTACGATTGAAATAGGCGACAACTTCGTCGTAATTGGTTGTGCGGTGATAAAATTCCTTACCGGACATTTCGTAAATGAGCGACCACCATAAACTATCGTTATGAATTACGTGTCGAAGCGTATTCAAAAAGAGCATTCCCTTCACATACATATCATAGTGCCCTTCCCGATTCAAACCATACACACCCATGATTGCGGTTTTGTTTTGAACGGTTCCTCGCAAGGCATTCACGTAGGTCATAGCTGTATCGTAACCATAGACACACTCCGTATAAATGGCTTCAGAATAAGTGCAAAAGCTCTCATGAATCCACATGTCGGCGATATCAGAGGCACTCACGCTATTGCCCCACCACTCATGGCCGGTCTCGTGGATGATGATATAGTCGAAGGGCAGTTTTTGGCCTGATCGATCGCTACCCAGGTAGCCGGATAAAAATCGATTGCCGTAGGCAATTGCTCCTTGGTGTTCCATCCCCAAATAGGGCGTTTGCACAAGGGCGTATCCATCGTTCCAAAAAGGATATTTACCTAAGTAAGTTTCGTAGCACGACAACATGGGCTTTACCTGTTGGAAATGGGTATGCGCCTGTGCTTCGGATCCTCGGAGCACATAATAGTCCAATGACAATGTATCGCCATCGGAAGCTGTATAGGTGTCATAAAGGTGAACGTAGTCTCCGATATTCAGAGTGACGTTGTAGTTGTTTATCGGATATGAAACATGCCAATTGAAAACGGGTTTGCCATACTTATCGGTGGTGATACCGCGGTCTTGGCCGTTCGAAATGCACATCAGTCCCAGTGGAACTTGGCAATGGATGTCCATACTGTCGGGCTCATCGCTAAGATGGTCCTTGCACGGCCACCAAAGGCTTGCTCCAGTACCTTGGCAAGCCACAGTAATCCAAGGCAAACCTCTATTGTCCGTTTCCCATACAAAACCGCCATCCCATGGCGGATTCTTAGCCACTTGGGGTTTGCCGAAATATTGAATCGTAATGCTGTAGCGTTCTCCCGCTTTTAAATCATGGGGAAATTCAATGTTTATGGCATCGTATTCACGACTTAAGTTTAGCGTTTGTCCCTGGAAGGTAATTTTAGAAACAACCATGTTGGCGAACAGGTCCACCTGCATCACGCGAAAGTCGCGCTCAGCGCGAAAAGTGATGGTGTTTTCACCCCAAATGGATTGGTAAGAGGTGTCTATGCGCACGAGCAAGTCGTAGTGAGTGACATCGTAACAAGACCTCAATTCACTCAATGTTCCTCTCAGGGTATCACGACGTGTTGGTTTATCCGTTTGTGCTGCCAGAGACGTTACACTCAGCACCGCAGCGCATAGCATTGCAAAATGTTTGATACACTTCATATGGCGCTGATAAGTATCACT
>CANHYZ010000160.1 GCA_947464885.1 Flavobacteriales bacterium | reverse complement strand
TCGCGGCAAGCGGTGAATTGTATTACCTGCTCACGCCACAGGCACTTTACATCAACTACATCGATGTAGGCTATTGGCCTAACTTCGGTGACAAGACCAACTCGTTTCAAATTATTATCACGCCCGACGGTAGTGATGTAATTGGTGGTGGTAACAACGTGCAATTCGTTTACCTCGACATGCAATTCGTGAATAGCCAAATCAGCGGAGCAACCGGCGGATGTCAGGCCAACAACAACTTTGCAATCGTCGGTGCAGACCGCTCCAGCGGAACACAACACTATGCATTCGGTCGCTTCAACTTGTGTAATTCAACAGCGTGGGATGGTCCTTACGGCGTTCAACCCAACAACCAAGATGGCGTTGACTGGCTCGACGGTCGCGTTATTGAATTCAACACCTCCGTTGACAACTTCGTTCCTAACCAACCTCCTGTTGTCATTGGTGAAGCCTGCGACACCATCACCATGTGCGTTGGCGAAGAATTCAATTTCAACCTCGCCTTCACAAGCCCCGAATCCAATCAGTCAACCAGCATCACCTGGACACAAAGCGGCACCGGATTCAGCGCTACTTCAACTTCCGGCAATGCGGCAGTGCTCAACAACGCATCATTTGTGGGAAGTCTCGATAACATCGGAACAAACACCGTGACCATTACCGCAACGGATAACGGTATTCCCGCGGCTACGACATCGGTAACCTACACGTTTTTGGTGGAAGACATCGTTCCGCCTCCTATCGAAATCAGTGGTGTTTTGAATATCTGCGCCGGACAAGTCACGGAGTTGACTGCAACCGGTGGCTTCGACTCTTATCAATGGAGCAATGGTGCCTCCGGTATCACGGCTGAAGTTTCACAACCTGGAGAAGTTACCGTCGTCGGTTACTTCGGATTCTGCTCCGCAGTTGCCACCGTTGATATCGATGTGACTCCTTACTTCATTCCGCAGTTGGAAGGCGGTAACGAGCCTATTCAAATCTGTCCGGGCATTGACACCGTCATTTGTGTGCTGGGCGATTACGCGAGCTACGAATGGCAGGTTTATCCCGGTCTGGATGGGGAGTTCGTAACCGGTGCGCCACTGGATGAAGCATGTACTCAAGTAACCGGAAACATCAATGGTAACTACCAGATTCTGGTAACCGACTCTGCCGGCTGTCAGGGTTTCAACATCAAAGTCGTAAACACATCTCCTGCTACTCCTTGTCTCACCAACGACGATAACAACGGTATTCGCTGCGATGGCTTTGATGCGCTTGACTTCTGCGGATATTCTGTTCCACCCGAAGACAACCTGATCATTTACGCCCTCAGCACCAATCAAAACGGATGGCAGGGATCCTTCATCAACATCTACGTTTATCCTGCTGATGGCGGACCAACCGAAGAATACTTCCTCACCTCATTCGGACCTCTTACACTTTTCGACGACATCTTAATCGGTGCCGGTGATAGCATGTCTATTGAGTATTTCGCCAACGGAAACAACTTCCAGGGCAACTCACTGTGGGTCATCAATTGTGGTCAGTCGAGCCCAACCATTATCTCGGCGCCACTTACCACCGGAACAGTTTGGTCGGGCGCTTCTACCTGCGTCCCTACAGAACTTATCGGTACATGGAGCGTAGATGGTCCCGGTGGATGGACATTCACCAACAACAGCCAGATGACCACAACCTGGACGCCAACGCAATACGGCGTTTACGAATTGTGCTTCAGCAATGCGAGCTGTCCGTTCGACTACTGCTACGATATTGAATACACACAAGCACCAAGTATTACACTTTCTCCGGGATTGAATCTGTCGCTGTGTAATGATGAAACCGGCGCGCAAACCGCCATCGTCAACGATCCTTCCGGCAACGCAACAATTTCATGGAGTGGTCCGGGTGTTATCCCTGCCGGAGATTTGCTGACCGCACAAATCGGCCCCTACACCGATTACACCAACACAACCATCAGCGCAAACGTTACCAATGCCTGCGGTACATACAGCGACTCGTTCAACGTATCGTACCAACCTGATGTGCCGGAACCTTCGCTCCAGGATGTTCCGTTGTGTAATTCAGGCAATGCAACACTTGACCCGATTCCATCCTCGCAGGATAACCCGGCGTTGGAGTATGACTGGAATCCCGGCAACAATACAGGCTCTACGCTTACCGTAACGGCACCCGGTACTTATACAGTTACCGTATCCAACGATTGCGATGAGTCGAATCCGGCAACAGCCGTTGTGACAGGTGTTGCTGCAGCGACGATTACCAACAGCAGCGAACTTCCGGCCAACCTGCTGGAATGCAACGACGATGCTGTATCGCTGGCTGTAGAGTTTTCCGCTCCTGCAGGATTTTCGGATAGCGACTATTCTGCATCATGGACAGGCCCTGTGAACTCCGCTAACGCAACCGTTATCGCAACAGAAGATGGTCAATACTGCTACACGGTAACCGATAACTTCAACTGTAATTCTGCAGCAGAAGGCTGTGTGAATGTCGACCTCTCTTCGGCTCCAACCACGGAATCAGGCAGTGCCGAAGTGCTCGCGCTTTGTCCGAATGAATGCAAGGAACTTGAAGTTATTTCTGCCGCGGAAAATCCGAGTGTGAGCTGGACAACCAACTGCCCCGGACAGGTTATCAATACGACGAGCGCTGCGCTTTCGTACTGCGCCGACAACGTTCCGCAAAGCTGCCTGGGTGACATTGTTGAGCTATCAGCTACCATCAGCAATGGCTGTGGATCAGCTACTGCTACCTGGCAAATTCAATCCAACGCTTGTGAAGTGCGTATTCCAAACGTATTCACACCCAACGGAGGTCAGGGCAATGACTCCTTCAAAATTGAAGGTCTGGAAAAATACTCCGGTGCTGAGTTGAGTGTGTTCGATCGCTGGGGTAATATCGTTTATGAAAACACCAATTACCGCAATGATTGGCGCGCTCAAGATCTTTCTGATGGCACGTATTGGTATATCCTGAAACTGCCCTATGGTATTCGCACTGAATACAAGGGTAACGTTCAGATTATGCGATAATATTCCTCTCAGTTATAAATTAGGCCATGCACATGCATGGCCTTTTTCTTTTCTACTTTCGCCATCCATGAGTAAGGTAAAAACAGCCTATTTCTGCCAGCACTGCGGCACACAATCGCCCAAATGGGTGGGAAAATGCCCTAATTGCGGTGAATGGAATTCCTTTGTAGAAGAGATCATTCAAAAACAAGAGTCCGGCGCTGCAGGCATTCGTACCACACAGAAGCTGTCCAAGCCACGTCCAATTCATGATTTACAGGCCGCACAGCTGCCCCGCTATCCGATTGTAGACCAAGAACTCAATCGCGTATTAGGAGGTGGCCTCGTGCCCGGCAGCTTGATTCTCTTCGGTGGTGAACCCGGTATCGGGAAAAGTACCCTCATGCTGCAGCTGGCGCTCAAACAACTCAATCTTTCCGTGCTCTATGTGAGCGGTGAAGAAAGCGAAGAGCAAATCCGCATGCGTGCAGAACGCCTCGGATTGGAAAACCCACGCTGCCTCGTCCTGATGGAAACATCGCTGGAGAACATTCTGCTTCATGCTGAAGAAATCAAGCCCGATGTGCTCATCATCGATTCGATTCAGACACTCGCTTCACAAAACATCGAGAGCTCGCCGGGCAGCGTTTCACAGGTGCGTGAGTGCGCCTCCCGCATGATGAAGTTTTCGAAGGAAACGAATACCGTGGTATTTCTGATTGGTCACATCACCAAGGAAGGCACGCTTGCCGGACCCAAGGTGCTAGAACACATGGTGGATACCGTGCTGCAATTCGAAGGCGATCGTCACCACATCTACCGCCTGATGCGAACCACCAAAAACCGCTTCGGGAGCACGAATGAACTCGGTATTTATGAAATGCAAGGCGCAGGACTCCGCGAGGTTGCGAACCCTTCGGAAATATTGATTCACTCGCAAACCGACGACCTGACAGGGGCGGCTATTGCAGCCACACTCGAAGGTGCACGACCACTGCTGGTGGAAATTCAGGCGCTCGTGAGTACCGCTGTATACGGCACGCCACAACGCAGCACAACGGGTTTCGACGTTCGTCGACTCAACATGTTGCTCGCTGTGCTCGAAAAGAAGTGCGGTTTCCGACTTGCGATGAAAGACGTATTCCTCAACATCGCCGGCGGTATGCGCTTGGAAGATCCTGCTATGGACCTTGCCGTTATTACCACCATTCTTTCCAGTAATGCAGAGATAGCCATTCCCAAGCTCACGTGCTTTGCGGGTGAAGTCGGATTGAGTGGTGAAATTCGTCCTGTAACCCGCATTGATTCACGCATCCAAGAGGCCACGAAGCTTGGCTTTGAAGAAATCTACGTCTCGAAATACAACAAAGGATTGGATGGTTTTTCGAAAAAAATCAAGGTGATTCCGGTAGAGAAAGTGGGTGATTTATTCAGCCGGATTTTCGGGTAACTACTCCACCCCCGACACCACCACCACAAACTCGCCGCGTGGCTCATGAGCGCGAAAATGTTCAAGCACCTCCGTGGTTGTGCCGCGCACGGTTTCTTCAAATTTCTTGCTGATTTCGCGGCTCACCGATATGGCGCGTTCCGGTCCGCAAAACGTCTGCAGCTGTTCCAGTGTTTTCATCAACCGGTGCGGACTCTCATACATGACGGTCGTTATCGAACTGGCAGCAATCGCCTTGAAGCGCGTCTCTCTGCCCTTTTTATGCGGTAGAAATCCGATGTATTCAAACTGCTCGCAGGGCAAACCACTCACGACAAGCGCCGGCACAAAGGCTGTTGCTCCAGGCAAACATTCTACCTCAATTCCTTCGCGTAAGCATTCACGCACCAATAAAAAACCCGGATCACTAATCGCCGGCGTACCCGCATCGGTCACTAAAGCAACGCTTTCTTGTGTGCGGATTTTTTCAACGAGCCCCTTGACGATGGTGTGCTCGTTATTCTGATGGTAGGAATAAACGGGCTTATCAATACTGAAATGAGCCAAGAGTTTCCGCGATTCACGGGTGTCTTCGGCCAGTATAAAATCACACTCCTTGAGAATGCGCAAAGCACGCAGGGTAATGTCTTCCAAATTGCCAATCGGTGTTGGCACCAGGTAAAGCTTCACGCTGTGCTTATTGATGGCGACGTTCAATCAACAGCATGAAATCACTCGTTATCACAGAATCCGAGCTCCAGCCGTATTTCGAACGTAACAACTCAACATGCAACAAAGCATCCTCGCGCGAGGTGCGGTTCAGATGATCAATGGCCAATTCGTAGTCCTGATTATTGCCCTTGAATAGTTCACGCGAAAACTGGAAACGCTGATTCAGCGTGATGGCCTCTTTCAAATCACTGATAGGCTTGTGTTCCAAACTCTCGGCAAGTGTTTCGCGCGCGCCCATGGCTTTCGCCAACATCTCGTTGACGCTCTCTGTTGCCGGCAATGCTGCTAAATCAAACAGTGTATTTGAAATCGGAGCCTCTTCACGTTGCTCTGATTGAAATGTAAACAGTGGCGCAACAGGCTCCGTCTTGGTAACTTCCTCGATGGCATCAATGAGCGAGACCTGGTTGGTCGGCTCCCATTTCACTTCTTCACGCACGGGCTCAACGGGCGCAATCTCCTCTACAATCGACGTTGTTTTAGAAACACCGTTGACGGATTCATCATACGCCTTATAGCGCAGCACCACTA
>CANHYZ010000159.1 GCA_947464885.1 Flavobacteriales bacterium | reverse complement strand
GCTCCAATCCAAGCTATTCTTATAAGGTCTCAGGTATTTTTGATGTGAGTCTGATTGTAACGGATGAAAATGGGTGCCAAGGCTCGATCTCTTATGCCGACACCATAAAAATATCTGCACTGCCCAATATCCAGATTTCAACGGTCCCCGGTCTAACGGTGGTTTGCTCAGCGCCCTTTACGGTCACTTTTAGCAGTGAAGTTACATCGGGATCGCCTTTGGGAGATGAACTGACCTACGACTGGAGTTTTGGAAACGCGGTTGATGCCGACGTTCAAAATCCACCATCGGTGATCTATGAAGATGTGGGTAATTATACTGCATCGTTAACAGTTACCGATGATAATGACTGCAGCAATACTGCATACAGAAATGTATTCATTTTAAACCCGGTGGCGAGCTTTTACGCTATCGGCGGAGGTAACGATACGGTATGCAGACAAGTGGAGTTTGTAAATGAGTCAATCGGGAATAGCTTCAATTTTGACTACGGCGACGGACTCACGGGAAATGAACTTTTTCATACGTATAATGCTCCGGGCACTTACGATGTAACGCTGACGGTGAACAGCAATCAATGCAGTGATGATACAACAATTCAGATCGTTGTTCAATTCCCTGTTGTAAGTATTTCCATGACACCCGACACCTTGTGTCAGTTTCCCGGTCTGGTTAGTTTTAGTGCCGGTGCGAATGCGCAAATAGCCTCATACGCGTGGAGTTTTCCCGAAGATGAAACTTCCAACCAATCCAATCCCGTTGAATCCATCCAGTATCCGATTCTGGAGTACACCATCAATTATGCGCGGGAAATTGAGATTGAGCTGTCCATCATCACCGCTGACGGCTGCCCGGGGTATACCGTTGATACGTTGATTATTGTCAGACCCAATGCGCTTTTTTACCCAAGTGAAGATGAGGGGTGCGCGCCACTGTCGGTTTCCTTTATCAACTACAGTTCAACGGATGTGTCCTACATCGACGAGATGATCTGGAATTTCGGAGACGGTTCGCCGCAGGTTACTACGGCCGATGTGAACAATGTGTCCCATCTATATAATTCTCCGGGAATATACCATCCTTTTTTAACCGTGATAACCGCCAGCGGATGCAGAGATACTTCCTGGATGCAAACCATAGAAGTGGGAAGTCCACCCAATCCAAGTTTTGTAATATCACCCGATAGAGTTTGTATTGGCGACGAAATACAGATTACTGACACCAGTGCGCCGTCCGATAGCATTGACACCTGGCACTATGGTGGGGATGTCGGAATGCTATTTTCCTGTCAAACTGATCAGAACCCAATCGTAACTTTCAATGCCAGCACAGGCACGAGCGAAATAACCATGTCGGCGGGATTTCGCGGATGTTTCTCCACAACCACTCAAACCATTACGGTGGATGGTCCGCTTGCCAAATTAACTCACACGTGCAATTGTGATGCGCCGATGATCTATCCCTTTGAAGTCGAGGTCTCCGATGCGGATCATTGGACATGGGATTTTGGCGATGGCACAATCATCGAGAACTCTACAAATTTGCAGCAGTCGCACACGTTCGCTCAAACGGGCGATTACACCGTGACGGTCACCGCTTACAACAACACCTCAGGATGTGACCCTTTTCCGGATACTGAGCTTATCAAGGTGCGCAACATTGAGTCCGTGATTAGTCTTGCGGATTCCGCCTGTGTTGGAGTACCGGTTTTGTTTACCGGGACCAACTCCTCCAATGTGGCGTTCGATGAGAATCCGGGCTATAACAGCTACGTATGGTATTTCGGTGATCAAACACGTCCTAAGGTTTGTGGTGGTACCTACTATCACGAATACCAGCAGCCGGGGGTCTTTGAAGTGGAACTGTGGGTGGAAGATATCAACGGATGTCTTGATTCGAGTTCCACCACTATCTACATCTCCGGCGTCGACGTGGATATTGAGCTTATAGTTGATAGTCCATGTTTGCCTATGTCGGTACTATTCGACGCGAATGCTACATCCGATTTATCTGTCGTCAGTTACGAGTGGGATTTTGGGGATGGCGCCATCTCATCGGATATCGGTCCGAATCACACGTTCACCGAGGAATTGATGGATGGCGAATATGTTGTGCCGTATGTCATTTCCGTTCAGGCAACAAATTCCTTGGGGTGTAGCGAACAGGATGAGGTTGAAATCATGCCCAATGTTCCGAATGCGAATTACACTATCTCGGGTGAAAACCAGTTTTGTGTGGGCGGCTCAACAACACTGACGCCTAATATTTCTTCGGCCGGTAATCAAGTGTTATGGAATTTCGGTGATGGTTTTGAATCATCAAGCTACACAGAAACGCATCAATACAACACAACCGGTCTTTATGATGTTTCACTCACGGTAACCAACGCGCAAGGGTGCTCCAATACGGTGACTTATGATGATTTTATTTTCGTTCAGGATTATCCGCAAGCAGCATTCCTTTCCACGCTTGCCGATGGAGGGTCCACGATTACTGATGGAGAATATGTATGTTATCCCCTGGCGGTGTCATTCACCGATATCTCAGTGGTGAACCCATTTGGAATACGCGAATGGAACTTGGGAAATGGTGATCCTGTCATTCCGGAAAGCACGGTAGGATCAAACTACAACCAACCCGGCGACTATACCATTGAATTGATTGTTGCATCCACTGCAGGATGCGCAGACACAGCTTCATCAACCATCCATGTGGTTGGACCTATTGGTGATTTTACCTTAAATCCGCTGAGCATTTGTCGAGGCGATGAAATCAATCTTCAGCTTATCGACACCGCCGACGTGATGACCTGGCAATGGGATTTCGGCGATGGGGTCGTTGCGGCTGAACAAGACCAGATCACCTATGATTATGAATTTGAATTTAATCCCGAGAGTAGTGAAACTGTGGTTTCGCTTATTTTATGGAATCAAGATTCTATTTGTTCGATTGTAAAAAGTCAAACGCTCGATTTCGTGGATGTCTATGCCGATTTTGGAAGAAATAGTGAGGCAAGCGCCATTGACACTGCTCACTGTGTGGGCGTTGTAGACAATTTCACCAACCTGTCCTCAACCGGGATAGATTCATGGTTTTGGGATTTTGGAAATGGGCAAACGTTTACCACTGCCAATCCTCCTCAAATACAGTATGAGCCCGGAAACTACGTGGTGACGCTGGCCGTCTTGGCCCAGCCGGAAGGATGCGTAGACACTGTCAGAAAGGCAATGGTCATCTTCCCGCTGCCCCAGGCTCAAGCTTATGGGGGAGCTATTTGCTTGGGCGATAATTTCGAGCTGAATGCTTCCGGAGGCGTCACGTATGTCTGGGAACCCGAAGCACTACTGAGTGACCACCTCATTCAAAATCCGATAGCTTTCCCGGATATTACCACTGAGTTTACTGTTCTGGTAACGGATACCAACGGTTGTGCGAACGATACGGTGACCTTTGTTACTGTTTACCAACCTCCCGTTGAAGTAGACCAGCAGCAGACGCTGATTATAGGAGAAACAGTTGAATTAGAACTTCCATACGGCGATGGATATACCTACGAGTGGACACCGGACGTGTGGTTGAGCTGCATTGATTGTGGCAACCCGGTGTTCCAGCCCTTGGAAGATACCGTTTATTACGTCACGATTGAGGATACGCTCGGCTGCTTTTCGGTGGTCTCGCGCTATGAGTTTGATGTCTTGCTGTTGGCATCAGTAGATGTGCCCGACGCATTCAGTCCTAATGGTGATTCTGTGAATGAAATGCTTTTTGTTGAGGGGTGGGGGATAGAAAAGGTGCTTGAATTTAAAATATTCAATCGCTGGGGGGAAATGGTTTTTGAAACCACCAATCCGAATATTGGATGGGATGGCACCTACAAAGGTCAAGACCAAATGGCTGATACCTACACCTACATCGTAAGCGTAAAGCCCTACATCCAGGAAATTCCCTTGACGAAGCAAGGGTTCATTAATCTTATACGCTAAGCATTTCTCTTTATGACATCCTTTCGATTCGGGATATAGAGCCCCGAATATTTCCCTGTTGTGCTGATAAGCGAAGTATAACCACCATCTTTGTCGCACAACCTAACCAACCATGGATAAACTCCTCTGGATTGCGCTGGCCTTTGTTGCCGGCTCTCTTTTGCCCATTCAAGCGGGCGTAAATGCCAAACTGGGAAGGGCTGCCGATAGCCCGATAATGGCCGTGTGCATTTCGTTTATTGTGGGGACTATCGCCATGCTCCTGTTTGTGCTGCTGACCAAGCAGTCTATTTCATGGAGCGGATTAAAGGCGGCTCCTCTATATGCATGGATTGGAGGTTTGCTGGGGGCGTTTTATGTGACCGCTGTAATTCTCGCTTATCCGCATTTAGGACCAGGACTCACCTTTGCGCTTATTGTCGCCGGACAAATGCTCTTTACCGTGGTCCTCGAACATTTTAATATACTCGTTGCACAACCTCATCCAATGACGTTGCCCCGCTTATTCGGCGTTCTCCTGGTCATCGTCGGTGCCATCATCATCCGTAAATACTAACCCCATGAGAAAGGTATTTTTCATTGCTGTGGCAGCAACACTTCAATCGCTTGTCGGTTATGCGCAAATCGAGAACATTCAACTCAACGATTATACAACAGCGAATAAACTGTATGCGGGGTTTTACTCGAAACTTCAGGTGCCTATCGACAGTCTGCGCACGAGCGCTTCGGCATCTGTAAGACTGGGGGCACTCATTACGCAGCGCTTTACCAATGTCTTTCTTTTAGAAGGACAGGCTGTTGTGCAGTTCAATAGCAATAACACAGTCAATGCGCTACCTGCATTTGAGTTCATCACGAAGTTCAGCGACAAACTGCAATTGAGGGCCGGTGTGCTCGTGACCCCCACAACCACCGTGCGCCCCAACCCGGTGACGTGGCAGCAGCAAAGCGAGACCTATGCGCAATCCCGCATCATTGGAAGCAAGCCGGGCGTGATGCTCCGTTATGCGCCATCGAAAGAGCTGTTTTTGGCCTATGCCTTTCATAACCATTCGGGAGAATGGGCCAACCACTTGCGCATCGATTACCGGAAGCTGCGTGTTGCAGGTTATATGCGGCTGGACGGTAAATACTTCGCCGGGCTTAAGCTGACCAACGATCGATTGGATCTCTGTATGAATTATTCCTCCGAACAGAAGGAAGCCGCGAGCTCGGTATTCGTAAACCTTAATGAGCGTTATACCCTTTATTGCGACGGCAACTACCGTGTAGAGGCGGAAAAGAATGAGGTGTTAAAATTCGGAGCGCGCAGTTATTTCAATAGCCCGGCGAAACATGCCCGCGGATTCTTTGCGCTTGAATATGATGCACGAATGCGCATGTTCGGTGGACAGGTGATGGTGAGTGTGTTTTGATGAGGGGTTAGGGGTTAGGGGTAAAGGGTTAGGGATGAGGGATGAGGGATGAGGGATGAGGGATGAGGGATGAGGGATGAGGGATGAGGGATGAGGGATGAGGGATGAGGGATGAGGGATGACCAAAGGGGGTGTAAGTTCACTTTTTTCAGGCTCTGCGGCTCTGCGGTTAAGGGAGTGCTTAATTAAGTGTGTCAGGGTTATTAATTCTAGTTCCAAAATAATCTTCAAGATCCCGACGAACCGTGCTCCAGCCGAACATGGTGCCGTTCCACCGTGTTTGAGCGTTGATGGTTGCAAGATATATCTGTTTTACGATTGC
>CANHYZ010000158.1 GCA_947464885.1 Flavobacteriales bacterium | reverse complement strand
CACGCAATCCATGGCGCCCGGACTCAACCATCCATCGAATTCAGCTTGCGCTAAATGCAGGATGGGAATGAGTGCGCTCTTTTGTTTTCCTTCCGGATATCTTCGCATGATGCGTTGCGCTGTGGCTAACGTTTCATCCGAAAATTTGTATTCCTTGTTGTCAGACATGATGCTGTTTGTGTCGAGTTAATATGGTCTTATGCGTCGAGTTCTCCTGCGATAACGTTCATGCTACTCATGGTGAGAATCGCATCGCTGAGCATGCCTCCTTCAATCATGGAAGGGTAGGCTTGGTAGTAGATGAAGCAAGGACGACGCATGTGCAAGCGATACGGTGTGCGGCCACCATCGCTGATAAGGTAGTAGCCAAGCTCACCGTTACCACCTTCTACGGCGTGATACACTTCTCCTTTGGGAACATCGGTTTCACCCATCACAATTTTGAATTGATAGATGAGTGCTTCCATTTTGCTATATACATCCTCTTTGGGAGGCAGATAGAATTCCGGTACTTCCGCGTGGTAGGCGCCATCAGGCATGTTTTTGATGGCCTGCTCGATGATGCTCAAGCTCTGCCACATCTCTTCCATACGCACCATGTAGCGATCGTAGGTATCACCATTGGTTCCAACGGGAATGATGAAGTCAAACTCTTCGTAGGATGAGTAAGGGCTCATTACGCGCACGTCATAGTCGACGCCCGCGGCACGCAGGTTAGGACCTGTGAAGCTGTAGGCAAGCGCGTTTTCTGCACTGATGGCTCCGCAGTTAATGGTGCGGTCCATGAAGATGCGGTTGCGGGTGACGAGCTTATCAAATTCGGAAAGCGCTTTTGGAAACTCTTTCAAGAACGCATGGATTCTACTCCATGCTTTTTCATTGAAATCGCGCTCCATACCGCCGATACGCCCAATGTTGGTCGTGAGGCGGGCGCCGCAGATTTCTTCGAAAATTTCGTAGATTTTTTCTCTCCATTGGAAGAGGTACAAGAAGCCTGTCATGGCTCCTGTATCAACGGCAATCACCGTGTCGCAAACAATATGGTCGGCGATACGTGAAAGTTCCATGATGATCACACGCAGGTATTGCGCGCGCTTGGGTATTTCACAACCAATGAGCTTCTCAACCGTCATGTGCCATCCCATGTTGTTGATGGGGGACGAACAATAGTTGAGTCGGTCAGTGATAGGGGTAATCTGATTGTAAGGGCGACGTTCAGCGAGCTTTTCAAAAGCCCGGTGAATGTATCCGATAGTAGGCTCTGCTTTCACGATAATCTCACCATCCATTGTGAGGATGTTCTGAAAGATACCGTGCGTCGCAGGGTGTGTTGGACCAAGATTAAGAATGGAGTAATCCTTCTGATCTGTAACCTGCGAAGCCGTCGCAAAGGTTTGTCCGATGTTTCCTGAAGTTCCTTTCATGATCTTATCGTCCGAAGTATTTGTCTTGTTTATCGTCGCGACCGGCGTCTTCCAGCGCGTATTCTTTGCGCAGCGGATGGTAGTTCATCTCATCCATGTTGAGGATGCGGCGCAGATCAGGGTGACCGGTAAAGCGGAAGCCGTAGAAGTCGAATGTTTCACGCTCCATCCAATTGGCACCGAGCCAGAGATCCGTGGCTGTGGGCACGTTCAAATCCTTATCAGCCATGAACGTTTTGATGCGCACACGCCAATTTTTTTCCATGTTGTGCAATTGATACACGAGTGCAAACTCTTGTCCCTTGTTGTCAGGATAATGCACTCCGCAAATGGTTGTCAGAAATGTGAAGCTCTGGTCGTTGTTGTTTTTCAAAAACTCAAGAACGTCATGTACGCGGTTTTTTTCGACCGTAAAAACGGGGAAGTCATAGTCGATTTGAGAACCTGTTACATCGTTACCGAAGAAATTCAACAGTGCATCTTTCACGTGGTTATGCAACTCGATGGTTGCCGGCGATGCGTTGGGATGTATTTCGTGATGCATTATTCGAGTCCGTATTTAGCGAGCATGGCTTTGTATTCGGGAGACGTGCGTCGGGCGCGGCCTTCGTTCTTAGCGAGCTCTTGAATTTTGAGAATGCCGTCGAGTACTTGTTCAGGGCGCGGAGGGCAGCCGGGGATGTAGACATCAACGGGGATGATGCGGTCGATACCTTGAAGTACAGAGTAGGTGTCGAAGATTCCGCCGCTGCTGGCGCAGGCACCCATGCTCAGAACCCATTTTGGCTCGGCCATTTGCTCGTACACTTGACGAAGGATAGGCGCCATTTTTTTGGAAATGGTCCCCATCACCATCAGCAAATCGGCCTGACGCGGAGAGAAGCTCAATCGCTCCATACCAAAACGTGAGAGGTCGTAGTGAGAAGCCATGGTAGCCATGAATTCGATTCCGCAGCATGATGTTGCGAACGGCAAGGGCCACAGCGAATTGGCTCGCGCCAATCCCACAGCTTTGTCGAGCGAGGTCGCGAAGAAACCCTGACCTTCTAGGCCTTCGGGCTTGTATTCGCTTTTGATATCAACGTTGGTTGTCATGATGATAAGTTCTTGTTTGCGTTCTTGCCTCAGCTATTACTCCCATTTCAAGGCGCCACGACGAATGATGTAGACCAGGCCTACAATCATGAGTGCCATGAAGGAGAACATTTCTATCAGTCCAAACAGGCCGAGTTCCTTGAAGTTCACAGCCCACGGATACATGAAAATGACCTCGACATCGAAGAGCACAAAGAGGATAGCTACCAGGAAGTATTTGATCGAAAAAGGTGAGCGGGCATTTCCCTGCACTTCAACACCGCATTCGAACGGGTCGCTTTTCACCTGGGTTTTTCGTTTAGGTCCGAGCAGGTGCGTGGCTACCATGGTCGTTACCACAAATCCGAGCGCAATAATGGCCATGGCAATGATGGGCAGGTATTGCTCGGCAAGGGAAGGCGTTGATTCCATAAATTCCGGAGACGGTTTTTTGAATAGGCCGTAAAATTATGCGGCTAAGGCCTATAAACAGCCTAAACAGACCGTTTTTTTTCAAGGAAAAGACGATGCGATGACTTTGGATTATTGACGGGTATAACTCAGTCGAAATCCGACGTCGGTTATGCCCTGCAGCGCGGTAGTGCGCATGCCGTGTCGCACATCGATTTTGTAGCGTCCCGCTAATGGGAATTGCTTGCCCTGTTGGTAGAGAAAGCGGTTGTCATACAGGTTGGAAGTGGGGTTTCCCAGCCACTTTCCTTGTTCATCGGCGAGCTGGCATTCAACCGTATCGATGGATTTCTTACCGTTGGGAAACTCCATCTCCACAAAGAAGTAGATGTTGCTGTAAGGATAGTCCTCCCGGTTGCGCAGGGTGATGTAGAAGTTGTGCAAACGGCTTGTATCGGCGGTTTCAAATTCGAAATGCGCGGCATCGTTTAAATTCCATACGCCGCTTTCGATGCGTTTGTTGGTTTCGTAAAGGACATCGGATTCACAGCTGCACAGCAGCAGTGCCAGTCCGAATATGACCAGTCGATTCAACATTATCATGGTTGGGGAGGTGCAGGATTCTGGTTGTTTTCGCGTGGTGGACGATTGCGGTTATCGCGTGGTCCTCTGCCACGACCGCGATCATTGCGGCGCTCGCGTTGTTCCGGATTGCGTTGTTGTTCCCCACCCTGGCCTGTAGCTTCACCGGGAGCTTTGGGCTCGCGCGGTGGCCTTGGTCCGCGTGGCGGGCGCTCTTCGCGTGGTGGACGTTCTCCCTGTGGCGGACGTTCTCCCTGCGGTGGGCGTTCACCTTGCGGTGGTTTCTGACGTTGAGGTTGTTCGCGGCGGTTGGGTTGATCCGGTCTTGGCTGGCCTTCTTTGGCTTGAGCGGGCTTTGGTCCGCGCTGCTCGCGCGGTCCGCGATCGCGCTGCTCTCCTGGTCTGCCGTCGTTGCGCTGACGGTTGCGGTCACGTCCGCCGCGACCACGTCCTTTGGCTTTGTCGAAACGCGTGAGACTATCCTGACCAACGACTTCCGCGAAGTCAGTTCCTTTTTCCACTTGTTCTTCAATCAGGAATTCATCGATATCTTCGATAAGAACGCCCTTCTTATTTTTTTCCAAGATCTCCTTTACGGCATCTATGCTCAGCGGGAATGGAGGTTCTCCGGGTTGACCGTCGTAGATGAAGAACATCACACGCTGAAAAATATCGGTCTTGAAATGGGATGCGGTTCCTTTTGGAAGCTTCAGACGCGTATTCACTGACGGGAAATCACGCGTGGCCTCTACGTACTGATCGAGTTCGAAGTTGAGGCAGCACTTAAGCTTGCCGCACTGGCCGGCCAATTTAGTAGGGTTAAGTGACAGCTGCTGATAACGCGCTGCACTGGTGCTCACGGCGCGGAAATCGGTGAGCCAGCTAGAGCAACACAGTTCACGTCCGCAGCTACCGATGCCTCCCAAGCGGCCCGCTTCATAGCGGTAACCGATTTGACGCATATCAACACGTACTCGGAATTCCTCTGCGTATTTCTTGATTAGTTCGCGAAAATCAACTCGGTCGTCTGCGGTATAGAAGAACGTCGCTTTCGACTTATCGCCTTGATATTCGACATCACTGAGTTTCATGTCCAGGCGGAGTTCGCGGGCAATCGTGCGCGCGCGCATCATGGTCGTTTGTTCCAGTTTGCGACCGTCTTGCCAGCGGGTGATATCCTCCGGCGATGCCTTACGCAGGATTTTCTTGATTTCGTAATTGTCTTTGATGTCTTTGCGCTTCAATTGAATGCGCACCAGTTCTCCGGTAAGGCTCACGACGCCTATATCATAGCCGGGTGATACATCAACGGCTACGACATCGCCGGCAAATAATTCGAGGTTAGAGGAGTTTCGGTAGAACGCTTTGCGGCTGTTTTTGAAACGCACCTCAACGATATCGAAAGGTTTTTGACCTTGAGGCAATTCCATGCCGGCCAACCAATCGAATACCTCTAGTTTATTACATCCGTAGGTGCCACAGGCACCGTTATTTTTACAACCTCCGGGCAATCCGCCTCCGGTTGAGCAACTTGAACATCCCATATCATTAATGCTTCGGATTGTATAATGGTGCAATCCGGGTTTTCTCTTACATCAGGCCTTCAACACGATAGACTGTATTTCAGTTACCATGCTCAAGGCCAAAAATAAGGAGGAATGATTCAAGACAAGTGCAATTGAGAACAATTGCTGACAACCGCACATGGAATGGGCGAAGGTTATGCTTCGGGCTTGCGGGTGAGCAGATAATGCAGTTTAAAGGAGAGGTCGGAAAGCACCAGCTTCGTGTAGGCATTTCGCGATACATCGTGATAGGCCTCGGTGATTTCATCCATCAATTCCTCGGCATTGAGGTCATTGATGAACGGAGCGAACTTGTCGGAGAAACTCTGTTCCGATTGATTTAAGCGAACGAACTCCTTTCCGGCGTAGTTCAATACCAAGTTTTGCCGAATCTGATCGAGGGCGTAGGTAAGAAAGTGCTTTTGGTCCTCGCGATTCAACTTGTGCATCTCGTCGGCCCATCGAATAATACCGGGTACATCTTTCTTGTAGCACATGCGCATCCAGTGTTGAAACTGGATGGCATAATTCTCATCCGGATTCTGGGCATGCAGCAATTGCAGGGCCTTGTTCCAATCACCATGCGCGAAGTGAGCGATTTCGCCGGCTTTGTCTGCCGAACACCCTTGATTGGTTAGTGCCGTTGCAATATCGGCATCGTCAATCTT
>CANHYZ010000157.1 GCA_947464885.1 Flavobacteriales bacterium | reverse complement strand
GACGAAGACAAGCTCGATGATCAGCAGGAGGAACAGGAAAGTGAATCTTCCGACGATGAAATTGATTTGAGTGATTATTTCGATGACGATGAGACGCCTGATTATAAACTGCAGGTGAATAATCACAGTGCGGATGACGACGACCGCGAAACACCGCTGGGTGCCGGTCGCACATTTCAGGATATGTTGTTTGCGCAGTTGGGTATGACCGAACTTGATGAGGAGGAGCGCATTCTGGCGGAGTACTTAATTGGAAACCTCGATGAGAACGGATACCTGCGAAGAGAATTGGTGGCCATAGCCAATGATTTGGCATTCTCAATGAATATTAGTACTACGGCGGCTGACCTCGACGCTGTATTGAAGATACTACAGGAACTTGATCCTCCCGGGGTGGGCGCGCGCGACTTGCGTGAGTGCCTGTTGATTCAAATTCGTCGCATCGAGGAGCGCACTGCCGACACCGTATTGGCAGAGCAAATCATCACCAAGTTCTTCGAGGAGTTCACCAAGAAACATTACGAGAAGATTGCCAAGCGATTGGATTTGTCGGATGAAGACCTGAAACCGGCCATAGATATCATTCTGCATCTCAATCCCAAACCGGGAAATAGCATGATGGAGACGGTCAGAACCGTGCAGCATGTGGTGCCGGATTTTTTGCTGATCGTGGAGAATGATGAGCTGAAGCTTTCACTCAACGGCAGAAATGCTCCCGAACTGCGCATCAGCAGAGAATACAAAGAGATGATGCAGCATTATGCCAAGTCCAAGAACAAGGATTCAAAAGAAAAGGAGGCCATGCTGTTCGTCAAGCAAAAGATTGACGGAGCGAAGTGGTTTATCGATGCCATCAAACAGCGCAACGACACATTGCTTTATTGCATGAAGGCTATAGTCGATTATCAGCGGGAGTTTTTCCTCTCAGGGGATGAAACCAAGTTGAAGCCCATGATTTTAAAGGATATCGCAGATCGCGTCGGGATGGATATTTCCACCATTAGCCGCATGGCCAATAGCAAGTATATTCAGACTACGTATTCTACCTACTTATTAAAGTACTTCTTCTCCGAGAGTTTGAGTACCGATGAAGGAGAGGAGGTATCGTCGCGTGAGGTCAAGCAAATCCTCAAGGATGCGATAGAGGCTGAGCCCAAGCGCAAGCCGCTCACGGATGAAAAGTTGATGAAGATTTTAAATGAAAAGGGTTACAATATTGCCCGTCGAACGGTAGCGAAGTACCGCGAGCAGCTCGGCATACCCGTAGCACGATTGCGAAAAGAATGGTAGAAGAGACAATGCATAATGAGGTGGCAGTAACTGCAACTCGCGGATGGATCTATCGCGTTGCGCAGGTATTGTCCTTGATCTTTCATCCGCTATGGATGCCTTTGATTATCTATATGTCGGTCCGCACGATTGATCCGTATTACATCGCCCCTACGCAGGCCGACTATTTTGTATTTCTGTTGCTCGGTGTGAATATCGTTGCACCGGCGATTAGCATGCTCATTATGATTAAATACGGTATGCTCACGAGCATTGAGCTCCGCAACCGCAAGGAGCGATTCGGTCCATACCTCTTGGTCATCTTCTACTACATGCTATCCTATTTCATGTTGCGTTGGAAGGGCCCGTATCTGCCAGATACGGTATTTAGCTTTTTTCTATCCGTGATTGTATCGCTGGTGATCAGCCTCTCTATTAATAGTGTATGGAAGATTTCAGTCCATATGCTGGCACAAGGAGGTGTATTCGGAACGCTTCTGGCACTAAATGTCATTCACCCCAATCTCGACACAATCTACCCGGCATTATCGCTGCTGATGGCCGGGATTACTGGGTATTCACGGTTGTATCTGGATGCACATACGCATGGTCAGGTATATGCCGGTTTTTGTCTGGGAGCGGTGGTGAATTGGATTGTGATTTCCAATACGCTCATGATTTAACGCCGGCCTGTTGCAGGTGTTTTTCCCATTTCCACGCATCCTTTAAAGCCTGTTCGAGCGAACGCTCCGTTTTCCATTGGAGTTGCTCGTTGGCTTTGGATACGTCGGCCCAAACCTGTTCAACATCGCCCGGGCGGCGAGGCCCCATGACTACGGGCAGGGCTGATTCATTCACCCGAACGAATGTGTCTACGACTTCTTTCACGCTGTTGCCTAGTCCTTGTCCCAAGTTGAACGCTTCACAGACGGCGCTTTGATTTTCTAGCCAACGCAATGCTTTTACGTGTGCTGAAGCCAGGTCGCATACGTGGATATAGTCGCGTATGCAGGTTCCATCGGGCGTTTGGTAGTCACTTCCATGGATGGTCAATTGCGATCGAATGCCAATCGCTGTTTGAGTGATATACGGAACCAGATTGTTGGGAATACCAAAAGGCAATTCGCCGATGAGGGCCGAGGGATGAGCTCCGATCGGATTAAAATACCGCAATAAGGCACATTTCAAAGCCGGACGTGCAGCACAGGCATCGGTGATGATGCGCTCACATACTTGTTTGCTATAACCATAAGGCGAAGTGGCCGGTTGAGGAGGACAGCTCTCATCGACGGGTAGTTTTTCCGGCTGACCATATACAGTGCAGCTGCTGCTGAAGACGAGGTCGCTGATGTTGAATTCCTCCATCAGGCGGAGCACGACCAACAACGACTCTATATTGTTGCTGTAGTACTTCAGAGGAAGTGCTGTGGATTCACCCACCGCTTTAAAGGCGGCGAAGTGGATAACAGCGTCCGGGCGTTCGGTTGAGAAAACGGCTTTAAGTGCGTTGTAGTCGGTACAATCTACCCGGTACAATTCGGGGGAGTATCCCAGTAGTTGATGCAGACCATCCAGAATGCGGTCATCCGTATTGCTGAAGTTGTCTACAATAACCGGGATGAAATCGTCATTGCACAACTCAATCACGGTATGTGATCCAATATATCCTGCGCCTCCTGTAACCAGTACTTTCTTCATTGGCGCAAGATAAATCGCAGAGTTTAATTCAATCTGTATGTCTTGAAATTTTTGGGTAAACAAAAAAAAATGAAACGAATTGTAACCTTTCCCCGACTGCTCAGGTACAAATACCAACCTAACTGAGAAAAAATGGAAATGAATTCTGCCATTCGCTATGACCTCGCTTACTTGAATCAAGTGTTTCAAGGTAACCGGGAGATGATTAACAACATTATTGCGCTGTTCCTACAGCAAGTGCCCAAATACGTGCACGAGATGGAGGAGTGCGTGCGTAAGAATGAGCCTCTGTCGCTGCATCCGCTGGCGCACAAGGCGAAGAGTTCTGTAGCGATGCTTGGAATAAAGGATATGGAAGCAGATATTGTTCAGATTGAACAGGACAGTAAATATCTGCGCAACCTCGACGGACTGCCAATACTTGTTCGAAGGGTAAAAGAGAATTGTCAAGTAGTATACGATCAATTAATGGAGGCGATGCAGCGACCTGCAGCATAACCTCACGACGATATTCAACCGAAATAGGGTGGAGGGCCGCTAGGGTGAGCATTGAAAAATGTGATCCCGGCGGTTTTCTTTTTTGGTACACCTGAATTACCTCGGATGATTGAATATTATCTTCGCCCGAAATCGTTTCAATGAAGTTTTTTGATTCAGCCGATGAGCGGCAACTGCAAGAGCGTGGTCTGACAATTAACGATGCGCTGCAGCAGATTCACCAGTTTACCCATGATACGCAACCGGCACGATTGGATCGTGCGTGCACGGTCGGTGATGGTATACTATCGCTCAGTGGTTCTGATTGTTTCGCCTACCAGCGCATCTACGAAACAGAGCGCGTGCGAAAAACACTGTTGAAGTTCGTGCCTGCTTCCGGCGCGGCAAGTCGCATGTTCAAACACCTCTACAATTATTCTGCAGATAATGTGTCTGAACTGACCGAGGAATTCATTGTCAATTTTCAACGATTTCCCTTCCGAAGATCGCTCAAACAGGCAATGGCTGAAAAGGGCCTTGATTTGGATGCGATGGAAGCGGATAACAAGTGGAATGAAATTTTTGATTTTATGTTGATGCCCCATGGTCTGCATTACGATGATCAACTGAAAGGGCTGGTTGTTTTTCATGCTTACCAGGAAGAAATACGCACTGCTTTTGATGAACATCTGCATGAAGCTATGGGCTATGCCAAGCAGTACAATGGAAGCTGCCGATTGCATTTCACCCTGGCGCCGCATCACATTGAACGCGTTTCTGCGTATTTCGATCAGAAACTGAAGCAATTCGATTATGATCATTTCGAGATCTCCTACAGCACACAGTCTTCGGCTACCGATACATTAGCGCTCACCAAGGATAATGCTCCGTTTCGGGATGAACACGGCCAATTAATGTTCCGTCCAAGCGGTCATGGAGCGCTAATCAGAAATCTTCAGCAGTTGGATGCGGATGTGATCTTCATCAAGAACATCGACAACGTTACGACACAGCATCAGCTTGATCAGACCATCGTTTACAAGCAGGTTTTGGCTGGCTTGCTCCTTGATTTACGAAACAAGATTAATCAGCTCCTTGATGGCCTTGAACAGCAAAGAGAGAGTTCCCTCGAAGAAGCGTTGGAGTTTATCCAGGCGTGGTTTCAGCCCGGATTGCCATTGGGGATGTCGCGCGAACAACTCACTCAGTATGCCACTCTCCGGCTCGACCGCCCTTTGCGGGTTTGTGGTATGGTTCGGAATGAAGGAGAACCCGGTGGAGGTCCGTTTTGGGTGCGCATGCAGGGAGGCTACATCAGTAAGCAGATTGTGGAGAAGAGTCAAGTTGATTTGAATGATGTTCAACAGTCGAAAATTTTGGCTTCATCGACGCACTTTAATCCGGTCGATATTGTGTGTTCAATCAAAAATCGCGCAGGCGAAAACTACCAGCTCGACGAGTTCATTGATTATACATCCGGATTCGTTAGTGAGAAGTTTGCCCAAGGGCAGGTCATCAAGGCGCTGGAGTGGCCGGGGCTTTGGAACGGAGCTATGGCCCTGTGGAATACGGTGTTTGTGGAAGTTCCCGTTTCAACATTCAACCCCGTTAAAACAGTTAACGACTTATTGCGTCCGGGCCATCAAGCTTGAGGCTTATAGCCGGTAATGTCAATTTGCTCCGTACAAATGAAAAGCTCACGCTGATCGTTGTTGGATGCGATAAGTATCGTACGATTCTCACTGTGCGATTCCAAGAGTTCCTGATACCAGGCAATTGCGCCGGCATCGAGGTGCGAACAGGGTTCGTCCAAGATCAGTAAGGGCGTGTCGGCGAGAATGGCCATTCCCAGTTTGACGCGTTGACGCATGCCGCTGGAAAAATCTTTCAATGCGCGGTGTTTGACGTTTTCAAGTCCGACGATTGCCGCGAATGCAGATGCTGATAATTCCTTGCGTGTTGATTTGAATCGCGCGAAGAGCTCGAAATTTTCGGTGAGCGTGAAGTCGTCCCATAACTGCATCAGCGGTGTACACATCGATACATGCGCAAAGAGTTTATCTCGGGGAATTGTATCCTGATTGTTTTTCCAAGTGATTTCACCTTCACTCGAGGAGAGAAATCCGGCAGCGATTTGCGCGAGCGTTGATTTTCCCGATCCATTACCACCGACGATGGCAATTCGAGCTCCGCTGCTCCATTGAGCATTTACCTCGCGGAAAATCCATTCGCGCTGGTATTTTTTTCCGGTGTTATGGAGTTCGATGAACATGGAGGCTTACAGGCCTTGGGGTCCGCG
>CANHYZ010000156.1 GCA_947464885.1 Flavobacteriales bacterium | reverse complement strand
GGGAAGAAGCTTTTATAGTCACGATCAAATTGAATACTGTGGTGTGTAAGGTGTTGAAAGTAGCGTCCGATCAGCATGAAGAAGATAATGCCTGTCATGGAGTCGAGATAGCCGTTCCCGGTTCCCGAGAGGATTTCGTAAACGCTTCTGGAGAAGGTGAGCAAGATGGAAAGAACAAGTGGAATGTCGATGTTGAGGTAGCGGGTGGTTATGCCGCGCCATGCACTTACAAAGAACTCGCCACCGGCAAATAGAAGCGCCGGCAGTGATAGTCCTAAGCTCAGGTAGGCAAAGGTTTGTTGCAGTGCTGTGTCGCCTTGCGAAGCGATGTGGAAGTACTCCGGAAAGGCCAGCATCATGATGTTTCCAAAGCAGAATCCGGCAACGGCAATGCGGTAAATGCGCATTCTGCCGATTGGTCTTTGGGTTGCGTTGAGGCTATCCAATCGAATATGAGGTTCGTATCCGAGCGTTGTTAGTAGTTCGACGATTGCACGCAGGCTCGTAGCTGCCGGATTGTAATCGACACGGATGGTTTTTTCCATGAAGTTCACGCGTGACTCTTTGACGCCTTTATTGATGCGGTAGAGGTGTTCGAGTAACCACACACAAGAACTGCAGTGCATTTGAGGCAGTTCAAGTTGGACGACAGCGTGCTCAGCACTTTGGAATTGCAGCAGTTGGTTGATGGTGTCTTGGTCTTCGAGGTAAGCGAACCGCTCGCCGTAATTGCGCGATTTCGGTTGAATGCGTTCGGTATCTTGAAAACTGTAATAGTTACAGAGGTTGTTGTCCTGAATGAGTTGATAGACTGTTAGACATCCGTCACAGCAGAAGGCGTGCTGGTCGGCCTGAATGGAACTGGTTGGACACGGTAGCCCACAGTGGTAGCAGGATTCAATTGCTGATGTCGCCGAGGTATTCACGATGGTGAGGAGTAGCTGCGCAAACGTGTGACTGAATGGCTAACACAGCGTTGAGGCTTCTCACGGCGAGAAATGAGCGATGTCAGTGATTGGCGAGTCTGGAGCATGGTCACCGAGAGCAGATCATGTCAGCCCCGTGCATGATGGAACTCACGGAGTCTTGTCCTTTAGGTCATCGGAATTGGTTTCGTGACGCATGTATCATTGCCATGTTAAACGGAACTAAAACTATTCAACTGACATGAGTATCCACAGCACATCCATCGAAAGTTGTTTGGCCTGTATGACCGCATGCGAGCGTTGCCTGACCGACTGTATCGAAACGAACCGAGAAGTTTGCGCCGATATGTGTCGTGATTGTGCCGATATCTGTGCTTTGACAGCACGGATGCAGGCAAGAAACTCCACCTTCAAGGCTGATATCAGTGCCTTGTGTGAATTAGTTTGCAGCGCGTGCGCTCAGGTGTGTGAGGAGCATGCTATGCATGGCGACAGTTGCAGAACATGTGCAGAGGCTTGCCGCCAATGTGCGTTGGTATGCAATGTTGTTGCGGAGGAATGTATGTGAGAGAACTCATCTATGAGAGAGGAGGAGGTGTGAACTTCCTCCTTTTCTCATTTATAGCGGTTGGATTGAAGGTCTTCGAATGAATGGAAGACAAAGGCATGTCCTTCAGAAACTACATGATGTTTAAGGTTGAGGATCTTGGTTCGTCGATTCCATAGTTTTAGCCGTGGTTTGAATTGGCCAGGCGTCTGTTACTTTTTCTGTGATGGTATGGAGTATTTCAGTTAACGTCTGTCCGTTTTGGATGGCTTCAATGGTGTGTTGGCCAATGGACTGGTAGAATTCATATTTGTTGCTGTAGTCGAGCACATTTTCATAGATGCCTTTGAGCTGAATGATGAGCCAACTGATGGCTCCGGCATGGTGGGTGAATACAACGAGGTCACTGGGATGAGATTTTCGTGCAGGGTTATCGGTAACAATAAGTCCTGCGCCGCCAAAGTGCGGATAATTCACAGGGATGTTACCTGCGGTAAGGTTTTCCTTCAGGTTTTCTAGTGTGTTATTCATGTCAAGTTACAGTAGTAGTGGTTGATGAATGTGAATTCTCGAGCAAAGATGTTTTGTTTTTTCATGCCATTATGTATTGACCGTGTTTTTGACCCAAGTTGTCAGGAAAATTTTTAAGGGGTTGGTTGGTAGGAAGAGTTTAGCTGCAGTAATTTTTACTGTTAACAGTGCGAAAGAATGTGATTCACTAGTTTACATCACCGATGAGTGGGGACGTGCATTTGCCTTGAACTCGAACACTAGTCTAAACGGTTCGTTGTGTTTTCTTTTTCGGTCAGAGTTGCACACACTTATTTTACTAAATTTATACTTTAAACAAACGGACACCACACCACGCCCATGCTCCCAGCGCAAACCCCGGAAAATATTGAACTCAATCGTGAACTGGAATTACTGCATGCCGGCTTTGTCGAGTGTTTTATGGAGCACAAGCAGCTAGTGGAAGACGTTGCTCCGATTCTGACTGCGCTTTATCTCGAAAAGTTGGGGCGTTATCAATTGATGCAGCTCGAAAGGCAAACGGAACTTTCGCGCATCAAGATGAAAATTGCGATGATCCATGCGGCACTCAACCGCAATGAACAGCCGAATATGGCCGCCATCGATAAAGAAATCAATGAACGACTGGAAACATACTACAGGGAAATCGCTCAGCGAAGTTCGGATTTGGATCGAGCCAATGGTCTTTTGAATAGTCTACTTCCTGAAGAGGAAGTGAAAAAACTACGCGAGGTATTCATTGTGCTTTGTAAACGATTGCATCCGGATCTCAATCCCGGACAATCGCCTGAAGATGCTGACTTATTTGTAAAGGTCAAGGCAGCATACGATTTACAACAACTAAGCGAGTTGCAGCGCATTCTCTTGTATCTCGATACAGAGAAGAGTTCAGACTTCCTTAGTAATTCAGGTGACACCAAGCGCGAACGAATAGAGCACCTGCGCAAGTCCATTGATGCCATGCAGGAAAAAATCAAGCAGTTGCGTGCGACCTTTCCCTTTGATATGGAACCTTTGCTGAAGGATGAAGAGGCGCTTGCACAGCGAAGGGAAGAGATAGAAGCCATGATTTCAGCACTAGAGGAGGAGATAGCGAAACAGACCGAAATTCTCAAACTCGTGAGCAATGAATGAGTCAATTATTCCCATTACACCCGGATTATTGGCCCTGCTGAGCAAGGGACAAACAGGAGTTACACCTTTTTCGCAAGAGATATTTCTACTGGAAATTCAAGTGGCCGGAACGAGTTACGCAGAACGTATCCATGAAGTGATGGATAGGATTATACCCGAAGCAGTATTGACCATGAAACGCGAACCGGCCAACGCTTATGATAAACATGCCATTGCATTATACATTGAGGAAATCCGCATCGGATATGTTCCGGCTAACCTGAATTTGGTGTGTTCCCGTTTGATGGACGCGGGTAAGCTCTTTTTCGCCCGTGTCGTGAGTTGCAAGCCCGATGGCGATTGGACGCAGATAACAGCGAATGTGTATATGGTGGAATAGTACCTCGGCTACGCTCGGTAACCGTGGCCTCGGCTACGCTCGGTAACCGTGGCCTCGGCTGCGCTCGGTAACCGTGGCCTCGGCTGCGCAATAGACGTGTGACTAAAGTTACAGATGACACCTTTGGCAGTATCTACTTTCGCCCAAAAGTTTAATGGATATGCATCGCTTCTTCTTTTCATTGATGTCGTTGGTCGTAATGGCCGCTCATGGTCAAACAGCATTTGATTACAGGGTTGAACTTGAGCCGTTGACAATTCCTACGTTGACGGGTTTGCACTCCTATGCCGCTGCTGAGCATGACGGGAGATGGCTATTTGTTGGTGGCAGACGCGACGGTCTGCATGCACGCCAACCTTTCAATGCCTTTCCGGAGAATCAAAACAACGACATGTTGCGTGTGATTGATCCTCAAACAGCGCAGTGGTGGGAGGCGGGGATTTCAACTTTACCTCAGTCTCTGCAAGAGCAATTGCAATCCACGAATATGTGTTTTACGCAGTACGGTGATTCACTCTACTTAATTGGTGGGTATGCCTATTCATCAACAGCGGCTGATCATATCACATTTCCGCGATTGACCGTGCTGCACGTGCAAGAGGTCATATCCGCAGTGATGAGTGGAAATGTCGATGCCTCTTCATTCCGCGTATTGGATGATGAGCGCATGGCTGTTACCGGCGGACGATTAGCGCATGATGAAACGGGATTTCTTTTGGTGGGCGGTCATCGCTTTGATGGTAATTACAACCCCATGGGCATGCCAACCTATACGCAGAGCTATACCAATGCTATTCGCCGATTTCAGGTTGTCCAGCAAGCATCGGGTTTGAATCTGTCCAACTACACCGAGCAAATCGATGAAGTCCATTTGCACCGACGTGATTATAACCTCCTTCCTTGGCGTTATGCTGATGGTCATGAGTCGTATCTTATTTCGAGTGGCGTTTTTCAGCCAACGGTTGATTTGCCATTTCTGTATCCCGTTGAATTGGATGGAGCTGAGGTTATTCCGCATACAGCCTTCAATCAATACCTCAGCAATTATCACTGTCCTTCGTTATCCGTATTCGATGGATCGCAAACACATGCTTTGTTTTTTGGAGGTATGAGTCGCTACTATTACAGCAATGGAGTATTGGTAGAGGATGATCTTGTCCCTTTTACCCGCACCATTTCGCGCATTACACGAACAGTGGAAGGCAATTTTGAAGAGGGTGTATTTGCTACTCAAATGCCCGGTCTTAAAGGTTCGGGGGCTGAGTTTTTAGTAGATTCCTCCTTGCCCGCAAGTACATCGGGTGTTGTGCTCTTGAATGAAATACCCGGCGATACCATCGAACTGGGCTACATCTATGGGGGAATTTCCTCAACGCAGTTGAATCCCTTTTCTTCCAATCAGACGTCAGGTACCTCTGCTGATGCATCGATCTACCGTGTGCGATTAGTGAGAGAAACTTTGGGTAGCCAAGAGCTTTCGATAGGGTATCATGACAGGTCAATCGGAATATTCCCAAATCCGGCTCATGACGTTATGCGCATTCGAACCGCATCACCCTTTGAGCATGGGGCATTTCATATTGTGGATGCTCAGGGAAAGCTAGTGGAACACGGGGAGTTAACGCAGGATGCACGAAGTGAAGCGGGTTATTTAATTCCTGTTCCGAATGAATGGTCCGGACAATCCTTGAATGTTATCGTTGTTTTTGATCACAAATACACAGCTGTGCAAACAGTTTATATTCGATGAATACTGATTTTTGGAACGAGCGCTATCGAGAAGTGGGTTTTGCTTATGGTGCTGAGCCTAATCGGTATTTCGCTGAGAAGCTAAACGATATTTCGCCAGGCACACTATTGTTGCCTGCTGAGGGCGAAGGTAGACAGGCCGTTTTTGCGGCTCAGCTCGGTTGGGGCGTGACAGCATTTGATCCCAGTGATACCGGTCGCGACAAGGCGATGGATTTGGCCCTTGTGCATAATCAAACGATAGCTTATGAAGTCTGTGATGCTCAAGACTACCTCGAGCATGCGAGCCGGTTATTTGATGCTGTGGTTTTCATCTATTCGCATTTCCCGGGGGACAATCGTGTGGAACTCCATCGTCAGCTTGCGCAGTTGGTCAAGCCCGGTGGACATGTAATAATGGAGGTTTTTGCCAAGGGGCACGAGGATTTAAATTCCAGAGATCCTCGTGTGGGTGGCCCAAGAGATTCTTCCATGCTGTTTTCAGAAGAGG
>CANHYZ010000155.1 GCA_947464885.1 Flavobacteriales bacterium | reverse complement strand
GATTCCCTACCTCATTCGAAGAGCGCAGGAGAACACCTCCGTGAAAGGACAAACAGGGCGCGAGTTAGCACTGATTCAACGCGAGATGAAGCGCAGAAAGATGAAGTAGATTTTTTCATTGCCCGCTTCGCGTGAAAGACATTATTTCTCGCAGAGTACGCAGAGGAGATGCACGCAGAGAAGACTTTAATTTTTCCTACTGATTCCTACTGAATCTCTTTGCGCTCCTTTGCGTGATTTTCTCTTAGCGTTCTTCGCGTGAATGACATTATTTCTCGCAGAGTACGCTGAGGAAATGCACGCAGAGAAGACTTTAATTTTACTTAATGCTCATTGCTCTAAATCTAGCGCTCTTTGCGTGATTTTCTCTTAGCGTTCTTCGCGTGAAAGACATTGTTCCTCGGAGAGTACGCAGAGGAGATGCACGCAGAGAAGACCCTCAATTTCCTACTGATTACTACTTTAACGCTTAGCGCTCTTCGCGTGATTTTCTCTTTGCGGGCTTCGCGTGAATAACATCGTTTCTCGCAGAGTACGCTGAGGAAATGCACGCAGAGAAGACTTTAATTTTTCCTACCGATTCCTACTGAATCTCTTTGCGCTCCTTTGCGTGATTTTCTCTTAGCGTTCTTCGCGTGAAACCCCAATCGCTAGTAGAGCCGTCTCACAGAAACTCCGACATCCATTTGGAGCCGCTTTTCCACAGCATTTGAACAGCGACGTATAACATGAGCACAGAGAAGAAAAACTTAATCTTGTGCTCCGGCACGCGCATCGCGTACTTCGAACCAAAATAGTTTCCGACTATGAATCCGACGGCCATGAGCAAGACATAGCTGAATTGTATGTGACCTGCCTTGTAGTAATTGACAACGCCAAGAACACCAACCGGAAGCATGAGCAACGCCAAACTGATGCCCTGCGCCTGCATCTGATTCATGTTCATGAAATAAATCATGGCTGGAACAATGATGATACCACCCCCAACGCCTACAAACCCACTGAGCGCTCCGGCCATCAAACCGACCATTAACAGGATAACTATTTGCGTTGTTGAAAAATCCATGCGGCGAATTTATTTGGACGAATGTAGCATATCGAAAGGCTTCGTCAATTGCAAGAATTGTTTGCCCGGTGTAATCACTGAATGCCGATTGCTTTACATTTGACGCCGAAACATACAAAATAATATGAATTTTCCGGCTGATCTTAAATACACCAAAGACCACGAATGGGTGCGTATCGAAGGTGATGTAGCAACTATTGGTATTACTGATTTTGCGCAGGGCGAATTGGGTGATATCGTTTTTGTCGAAATCGAAACAAAAGGACAAACACTCGATGCACACACCGTTTTTGGTACCGTAGAAGCGGTGAAAACAGTAAGTGATCTCTATATGCCCTTGACAGGAACTATTCTGGAAGTCAACGATGCACTTGCTAATGATCCTGCATCAGTAAACAATGACCCTTACAACGGTGGCTGGATGATTAAGGTGCAACTTGCCGCGGGTGCTGATTTAAGCCACCTGATGGACGCAGCAGCCTATCAAGCATCCCTGTAAATATCCTTGACATGGCTCGCAAGCGGGCGCATGTAAATACTTGGACGACAGCCGCCCTCATTGCGTGGGTAGTTGTCGTCTTTTTTGTGCACGTAGTTCCGATTGATCCGAACAAGGCTCGCACCATCGATATCCCTCACTTCGATAAGCTTATTCATTTCACCCTCTTCCTTGTGCTCGCGCTGCTTGCCCTGCGCCGGAGAATCGCTCATCCACGACCGATGTCCTCCTCTGCTGTTGGGTGGATTATCTTGACCTGCTGTGTGTATGGAATCGCACTGGAACTTTTTCAGCCCTTGGCCGGAACTCACCGCAGTTCAGATGTTGCTGATGGGATTGCCGATGTGCTTGGAGTTATGGTTGGAGCAATCAGCTGCAGAAGTTGCAGAGGATTACTCTTCTTCGGTCATTAGATTGGGGAAGCGCATCAGGATTTTCTGCAAGACGCGCTCCATGCGATCTTCGCCGCTGCCCTTCACTATCTCTACTGTCTTGCCATCATTGAAAAGGTCTTCGACATACATGGCGAACAAGCGTTCCCTATCATCCGGGTTTTCGCGCAGGGGGTCTTTTTTCCAGGGTAAATCCGGCTGACAAACTAAATAAAGGTCGAAATCGAACGTCTCCTTCATCGCAATGATTTCCTCGTTTGACTCCCCGAAACGTTCGCGCCACCAGATATCGAGAACATAAAAATCGGTATCTACAATGAGCGCATCGCTGGAGGACTTGAAGGCTTTTCCAAGCAACTCTGCTGTTCGTCGTGCAATCATGAGCAGGTCTTGCTCGTTGTATGCATATCCAGGCCCCTTGCCAGTGAGGTATTCCCGCGCATATTCCTTCACGACGCGCGCATCGAAAATTCGTTCAGAAAGCCATTCGCATAATGTAGACTTCCCGCAGCATTCAGGCCCTGTGATGGCAATTCTGATCATAGTGTTTTACCGGTGAACGTGTTCGAATACGAATGTGCTCAAACATTTTCAGGACAAAAGTAATGGGACGATTTTTAAACGCTGCCTCTAGCGCTTAAAATCTTCGAAGAAATCTCATATCTGCACAGTTGTGCTTGTTGAAGGGAAGCCTCATGATCTAAAAATCGAACCACCTCAAAGCAAAATATCCATCCACAGCCATCACCAGATACAAGAGAAACATGCATGCAGCGATATACAGTCGACGCTTCCAGTAGATGAACAAAGACAAGACATTGACAGCAATCAAATACAACCAACACGCATGTACCTGATACATCATGAGCCAGGTCGCCAGCATGCCCCAGGAAGCCACTAGTGCATCCAACTTGGGGAAATTGGCTGAAGTGTATCGCTGTAAAACGAATCCCCAGACAACGGCAAGACTAACACTCAGCACGAAAAGCAACACATGAGTGCCGGTAGCTATGTGCCAAAGCTCCCATCCGCCCTGAACGTTATACCAACCCACCACTGCCGAAATCATATAAACCACCTGCAGAACCGGTTCGGCATATAACTTTTCACGCCAACACAAAATCAATAACAACAGCGGCCCGAGAATACCCATTGCGAAAGCCGCTTCATTGCTGTTGAGGTACAACACCGTGAACAGCACATTGCAAATGACCGCCGCCCATTCCAATAATCGTCTTGGCGAACTATCCGAAATACGATGTGTTTTAGTGTTTTGATTCAAAACAGTTGGTGTGAACCCAATAAATTCATTAATTAGACAAAAATCCAATAAAAATTCATACACGATGAAGCAAATCTTTACTCTTTTAGTCGCTGTCTTGGCTTTGCAGCACTATACGCTGGCGCAGCGTAATTGCGGCACAACCGAATACCAGATGATGCTGGAACAGCAAGACCCAAGCATTATCAATCAACGGGAAGAGATCGAACAGTTCACCCGCGACTTTATCGTAAACAACCAGGAAGGGGAACGCAACGTGATTCGAATTCCGGTTGTCGTACACGTGGTATACAATACGACGCAAGAAAACATTAGCGATGCGCAAATTCAGTCGCAGATTACGGTTCTCAACGCAGACTTCCGTAAGCTCAATGCTGATGTTGCGAATACTCCGTCTGCTTTTTTTGGATTGGCAGGAGATGCTCAGATTGAGTTCTGTTTGGCATCGGTTGATCCGAATGGAAATGCAACCAATGGAATTCTGCGAGTGCCAACTTCAACAACATCATTCAGCACAAGCGGAAATGCCATGAAGTCATCGTCTACCGGTGGTTCAAGTGCCTGGAACAGCAGTCGCTATCTGAATATGTGGGTCTGCGACATCAGTGGTTCAATTCTAGGCTACGCTCAATTCCCGGGCGGCTCAGCCAGCACAGATGGTGTTGTAATCGATTACCTCTATTTTGGAACTACAGGAACTGCAACAGCTCCATTCAACAAAGGCCGCACTGCCACCCACGAAGTGGGTCACTGGCTCAACCTTTTTCACATTTGGGGCGACGATGGCACAGGATGTACCGGAAGCGATCAGGTTTCAGACACCCCAAATGCCGGTGGTCCTAATAGCGGCTGTCCTGCATTCCCACGAGTAACTTGCAGCAATGGCCCAAATGGCGATATGTTTATGAACTACATGGACTACACCGATGATGCGTGCATGTTCATGTTCTCCAATGCACAGATTACACGCATGCGCGCCCTCTTTGCAACAGGCGGTGCTCGTGCTTCATTACTGACAAGCAATGGCTGCGGCGCACCAACTCCAGTTCTCTGCGGTGCCATCACCAACCTTGCATCAAGCTCGATTACACAAACAGGTGCTACCATTAGCTGGGCAGCAGTGACCGGCGCAACCGGTTATGTGCTGCAATATAGGCCTGCTTCTTCAACGGTTTGGACAACAGTTAACGTAGCAACGACTTCATTTGCCATCACAGGCCTCACTGCAGGTACAGCTTATAACGTACAGGTGCAGTCGGTCTGCTCTGCAGGTAACGGTTCATTCGCCGCAATAAACTTTACCACCACAAGTGCGACAACATCATGCACGGATACCTTTGAAAGCAATAACACAACCGGAACTGCAAAGACCATTGCGGTAAATACCAATATCACCGCACGCATTGGATCCAGCACAGATTTGGACTGGTTCCGATTCAGCAACACGTCTGCAGCGCGCAACATTCGTATTGATTTGACCGGTCTTCCTGCTGATTACGATGTTCGTCTCTACAATCCAAGCGGCACTCAGGTAGGTATTTCGCAAAATGGCGGAACGACTTCTGAAGTAATTACCTTCAACACCACTATCACAGGAACATGGCGCATACAGGTCTATGGCTACCAGGGCGCATTCAATTCAACCTTGTGTTATACTCTTCGCGCTTCTACAAGTGCTTCTGCATTCCGCGAAGGCACAGAAACACCGGAAGTTGAGCTCAACTCTACTTCTTCTGCGTCAGACGTTGTTATCGCAAACGTATTCCCGAATCCAACCAACGGAAAACTGAACGTTATCCTCGAAGCATCTGACGCGCAAAACGCACAGCTTCGTATTTGCGATATCACAGGACGCACTGTGCTTCAGCACAATGCAGCGTGCACTTCAGGCAGCAACACCATTATTCTTGATATGGAATCGTTGCCGAATGGATACTACTTGCTTGTGATTGACAATGGCAATGCGAGCTCAACCATGCGTGTGGTGAAGAATTAATCATTTACCCATACAACGAAAAAACCCCCGAAATCGGGGGTTTTTTTATGCTTTCGTTTTCTTAGGAGTGCTGCACCTTGTTGATGAACTCCGTATAGGGCATATGGTGTTCATTCAATGTGCACTTGTCTTTCACCAGTTGAATGATTTTTTCTTCATACAAGAAATCGTAGACATTCTTTGCCTCTTCCTTCTTGGCCAGCGTCTGCTTGGCAAACTCCGTGAGCATTTCGTCTTCCATTGGCAAACCATATTGTGCATAACGCGATGCCAAGACCTGCTTCACGTGCTCGATAGCGTCATCCGGAGAAACACGCAGTTCATACTGACGAATGATTTTTCCCTCAATCAATTCCCAGCGCAATTGAGCCGCGTAGAATGGATAGTCGTGCTCGACCATTTCCTCAGTTACCGGTTTCTCATTGGTGAGTTGAATGTAACGCTTCAAAAATGAATCGGGCAATTTAGGATCAATCGTTTCTGTGATCTTTTTTGCAAACTCGCGCTTGAACAAAAAGTCCGAATCACGCGCAAACATCTGCTCCAAATCAGCCTT
>CANHYZ010000154.1 GCA_947464885.1 Flavobacteriales bacterium | reverse complement strand
TTACTGAACGGCGTGCCGCAATCAACTTTAGAAGCGTTCGATTTAACACCGGGCGATTATCTCATCGCCTTTGTGGATGCACTCGAGTGTGCTTCCGTGCAAACCATTGAAGTACCCAACCACGATATCGCAGTCAGTATTCCAACACAAGACTCATTATCGTGTTCCAATACAGCCATCGAAATTCAAGGGGTTACCATCGTGCCCACGCAATCACCCTTGATTGAATGGTCTTACGAAAACACCGATGGCTCTTTCAGCCCGCTGTTCGGTTCAGCCCTCAACCCTACTGTAACCGCTTCAGGCAATTACCAACTATTGGTAACCGATAGCGCAAGCCAATGCACGAGCGAAGCAACGGTATTCATCGGAGAATCGGAAGACGGTTTTATCGACCTGACTCAAATCCGTTTTCCGAACATCATCACACCGAACGGAGATTCCGACAATGACACGTGGCGCCCCTACTTGCGCAACAATCCCAACTTACTGCTGCCTTCCGTGATGGATGAATACCGTCTCACTGTTTTCGACCGTTGGGGCAAAATTGTTTTTGATAGCACGACCGGTAAGGGAAATTACTGGAACGTCAAAGAAGAAGCAGATGGCACTTACTTCTACGAACTGTATTATAAAATCACCTGCGGCAAGGTGCAGGAAGGTCTGAAGTCAGGTCAATTTCAAGTCATCCGATAACGGCCTAGCGCACTACCTGAAACTGTCCCGTGCTGAGTGTTTCACCGGAAGGAAGGTAAACCTGCAACACATACTGACCATCGGATAGCGCCGAAACGTCCAGCGTTTTCGTCATTCCCGGACCTACATACCCCGACGAGCGTTGAAGGAATCGTCCATTTGATGCGTAGACATCGAACAAGGCCACTTCGCGCACGGGATAATCTCCGCTTACAGTAATTGCGTTTGTTGCCGGATTCGGGAACATCAACCATTGCGATGTTTGATCATCCGCTATCGGCTTCATTGCAACCGATACATCGCCATTGGCAAATGCATACTGTCCGCGTCGCAGCGTGTCAATCACAAAACTACCATCGCCATTAGACAAGGTTCCGGCTCCGAGGGTAAAATCAGGATAAATCTCCCAGGCATGTGAGGCATCAGGGCGATACAACAACACCGCCTGCTCCTCGCCTGCATTGTATAATTCCACATCGAGATCTGTCGTCTGCGACCCATTGTAGTAAATGCGACCGGTGTAGAAATCACCTGCATCCCAGAGTCCGTCCACGGTGTAGTAATGCGTGTTTGAAATCTGGAAAATCCCCTCACCCAAAGGCTGCTGATCCGGTGCAGCCCAAATATGCTCGATGCGTATCAGGGAGGAATCAACCACATTCTCGCGCGAGAAACGGAAATCAACGTAAGGCAATACGGGATAGAGTGACTGATCTGTATAGACCATAAACTCATGATCCATTCTCGCTTGGTTCAGCCGGTTGTGCCCGTTGAGAATAACCATCACAGGTTCGAAGGAACAGGTCAGATTCACCGTGGTGAATTGACCGTTGACCTCTACCTCAAATTCTTCACGCTGGTTATCGGCCGATACGAAAGTAACATCCAATGGAACGTGCTGATAGAACTGTGGACACTCTCGCAGCTTCTGCTGAATATGCACCGCGACGTCAAAAGAATTGTTCGTCGGAACTACAACCGCTGAGTCCACTACCATCACACTGAAGCCCGGCTGAAAGACCTGGTCGTCAAAAAAATCGTTGAGCTCAAGGCCTGAAGCTTCCTCCAAATAATCACGAAATTGTTCGGGCGTTACATCCTCGTACATGTGATTGGTCTGCATCGCTGTCATGGCTGTGCGAAACAATTCATCGCCCATGTAAGCGCGCAAATTATGCATCACAGAAGCGCCTTTGTAATAGGTGTGGGTGCCATAAATAACAGGATCCGGCATCGGTGAAAGCGCGTAAAAACCTTCGTCATCAATGTGCGCATTGCGCAGCACATCGAGTTGATTCGTCTTCACCTGGTCCACAAAATCTTCTTGTCCATACAACCACTCTGTAAGCAAATGCGAGCTGTATTCTGCAGGACCTTCCTTGAGCCACATATCGTTGTGGATGTGTGGCGTGACAATATCACCCCACCAATGATGCCCTAGCTCGTGCGACAATAAATTGTTGTTGCTGATAATGGATTGATCCACCATGTATTGCGGATAGGCGATGTTGGTCGGAATTTCCAGCGCACCATCCGTTGTAAGGATGTACCCTACTCGCTCCCAAGCGTAGGGACCGAACCAATACTCCAGCGCATCAATCGCACCACCTACATTCACCATGGCGCTTTGCATAGGACCCAGTGCAGGAGCCTTGGCCGTAAGGCGCACAGGTACATCACCGAACGCACCCGTATGCACATAATCGAAGTCCTGATAAGCAGCTACAGCAATAGCACTCAAGTGCGTTGGTATGGGTTGATTGAAGGCAAACGAACGAATCACTGTATCCCCTGCTAAGATAGTCTCTCCCAAAAATTCACCCTGACAATGCGCACGATAGGTGCCGGCACTTTTTACGTGATAATCATAGGTAGCCCGTTCAACAAACGAATCGAAACATGGATACCACACCCGTCCAAAATTGGGTGGAATGGTGCTCAAGCCGATACCCAAATTGTAGATGTAATTGCTTTCGAAATAAAAGCCTCCCCAAACTGGATCCTGATAAGGCTCACCGTGATACGAAACGGCGATTTGCGATGTGTCGCCATTCACCAATGGCTCCGGAAAATTCACCGTCAGAATATTCCCATCGTAGGTGAACGGCAGCGCCACAGCATTTTGAATCACCGAATCAACGGTCAGATTGTATAAGTCTAATCTGAGGTGTGACTGATTATCCATTCGCGGCGTGAAATCGATTATTGTCGTAGCTGCGATTTGCTGCGTATTATAGCTCGTAACATCAATCGCAATCGTATACTTGACAATATCAAACGTATCACTACGCGCAATGCTTTCATTGAGCAGCTGCTTCTCCTGCAACGAGAGTTCCTTCATCTTGCCGGCCTTATTGCGAGTATGATGACATCCCCCGCGCGTGCGCGTTGGTTGTGCAAGACTCAATACAGAAAACAGTACAAAGACGGTAGTCAAAACAGCATGGACGCGCATAGATGTGGAATTATGTGACCCGAAAATAGGGATTTGCGCCTAATACGTGACGGAAGCAGCTACAACGGCTTCTTCCAGATGGCGGTGAGCTTATCCACGGTAGGTTGCCATTGGTAATGACCGGATACGAATGCACGGGCGCGCTTACCAACCGATGCGCGTAGTTCTGAGCTATCCATCAAATGCAGAATCAAATCCGCGAGCACAGCATTTTCATCGGCAATGAACAACTCTTGCTCATGCTTAGCGCCAATAGCATTCGCTGCAAGTGTGGTGGTAATGCACGGCAGTTCCATGGCCATAGCCTCCAGCAGTTTATTCTGCATGCCACTTCCCGAGCGCATAGGAGCCACGAACACACGCGCCCGCCCATAAGCCTCGCGAATATCAGGCACCCATCCCGTCACCACGACGCCTTCCTGCTCCAACTCACGCACTGCCGCCGAAGGTGTAGCACCCGCAATCAATATGCGGATGCCCTTTCGATGCTGCTTCAACAACGGTAATATCTCCAACACCAACCGCCTCGCTCCTTCCACGTTCGGCGGGTAACTCATGTTGCCGGTGAATACAATATCCACGTCCTTCTCGGCATCATGAAGCGGCGTGAAAAAGGCTGTGTCAATTCCATTGGGAACAACAACAATCGACATTCGATCGGGATGATAAATGAGTTGGCGATCCTGCTCACTGATGATGGTGTGATGCTCGAAGTAGTCAAAAATCAAGTGCTCATACCCTCTTAATCGCTCGGCCTCCTCCTTCACAAATGGCCGCAAATACCAAGGCGCTCCTTCTAGTCGGCGGCGCTGTCCGGCGCTCAGCGCATCCATGTAATCGATGGTCTTTGCAACATCATGAAACCGCTTGACATATTCACTGCAACGCACGAGCTGACAGTATAGGTGATCCGGCTTTACGGCCTTCACTGCCCGATCAATTTTTCGTGCTATCCACCACTGGTAGAAATAATGCACCTGAAAAGGCTTTTTCGAAAATAGCGCAAGCAATAAACGCAGCGCAATCAAGATCGGATGGAGGCGATAAACCGTTACGTGAGGCGTAATAGATTTCAGGTGCTCGATGGCATCGGCAGGAATGCGGGAATCCGATAAGCAATGAAGATGGACTTCATGGTCCTTAGCCAACGAGCGTAATTGATGATAAGCACGCAACTTGTCGCCCTTTTCAAGCGGCCAAGGCACACGACTTACCAGCATAAACACTCTCATCCGCGACGTAATTCTTTGTAAAACGCCACCAGTCGCGCTGTGATTTCGCTCAACTCAAAGTGCTTCATGGCGTGCTCTCTTCCATTCAAACCCAATTGTCGGATTTCTTCCGGATGCTCCATCAAACGATCCACCGCAGCCACCCATTCATCGGGCCGATCCGCCAGGAAAATATTCTTTCCATCAGTGCAGTCCAAACCTTCCGCACCTAATGTGGTCGATATGACTGCACGACCTAAAGCCAACCCTTCAATAATCTTCACACGGATGCCGCCCGCACTCAACAGCGGAACAACCATGATCGCCTTGGAGCGCATAAATGCAATGGCATGCTCGACTTCTCCGACAACAACGACATTGGGTAATTGCATCCGTTCAATCTCATCGGACATATTCCTACCGGCCAAATACATTTTCAACGTTGGATGTTTGGCATGAATGGAGGGCCAGATAGCTGTCAGAAACCAGAGTATACCCTCCAGATTGGGCCCCCAATCCATAGCCCCAAGATGAAACAACGCTAACTCCGACGTTGCGTTTTCGTCAAACGGATAATCATTTAAATCAATTCCAAAAGACACCGTGCGCATCGGCTTTTTCATTCCAAGCGCGAGCATACGACGGCGGTCTTCATCACTGATTGCAGCAATACCACTGACCTCATTCAACATGCTCAACTCATAGTGCTTGAGTTTTTTGGTCAGGTATTTCAAGTACATCCGGCGAATCGGATTGTGCGTTCCTGCAGCAATCTTTTCCCAAATCACGTATTCAATGTTGTGCGAACGAAGAACAATTGGCGTGGTGCAAAGCCGACGAATCGTGCCCACATAAGGCGTCATGAATAAACTCTCCAAATGGATGATATCAAAGTCCTCCTTGCGCAGCAACATCGCCAAACGGATATCAAAATCAGTGCTGAAAAAACGGCTGATGTTGTATGAATCGGAGGTTATGATACTGGAGTAAGCATCAAGAGCGTTAATCTTCGTATCAATAAATACACCCTCAATATCCGTCTGCTCGATATAAGCTGCCGGCATCAACTCCGGATTCAAATCATGCTTATGCGTAAAAATGGTCAACACCTTCACGCGATGACCGGAAGCCAACAATCCCTGCGTAATATTATTCATGGCGATACATCCGCCATCACGCGCCGGAAGCGGCGGTTTCAGACACAACTGTAAAATCTTCATAACACAGCCTCCTTCTTTTTTCGTTTCAAGCCGGCCACAAGTTTAAGCAATTGCCGTGAAAGCAGCGTTCCCTTAAACAGCGTTGATTCCCGCATGGCGTGCCACATGATCCATGCGCTCAGCGGAAGGAGCACAACGGTGCTAATCCACATCCCCAACCACGGTTCCACCAATTGATTTTTCGCCATACGCTCACCGGCCATAGTAAGA
>CANHYZ010000153.1 GCA_947464885.1 Flavobacteriales bacterium | reverse complement strand
GGTTCCATTGGTCGGCTGTCAGTTCTGCAGCCGTATGAGGCGCCATCTTCAGCACGTTGTCTGTCTTGTCTGCAAGTCCGGCTTCAACCTGCGCAATCTCTTTACGAATGCTGATCATGGCATCGCAGAAGCGATCGAGCTCGGCGAGCGGCTCACTTTCCGTTGGCTCAACCATCACGGTACCCGCTACCGGGAACGATACGGTTGGCGCGTGGAATCCGTAATCCATCAAGCGCTTGGCAATATCTTCAACTTCAACGCCTGCCTTTTTGAAATCACGGCAGTCGAGAATCATTTCGTGTGCAACGCGGCCGTTGTTGCCGGTGTAGAGCACAGGGTAGTGTCCCTCCAATCGCGCTTTCATGTAATTGGCATTGAGAATCGCGTAACGTGTTGAATCCGTCACACCCTCGCCGCCCAACATTTTGATATAACCGTATGAAATCAGCAAAATCAGTGCACTGCCGAATGGTGCGCTCGATACGCCGTTGATTGCTTGTGGACCCCCCGTTTTGATGTGCACGTTGCCTGGCAGGAACGGAACAAGCTTCTCGTTGACGCCAATCGGGCCCATGCCCGGGCCACCTCCACCGTGAGGAATGGCGAATGTTTTATGCAGGTTCAAGTGGCAAACATCCGCACCAATGTTACCCGGTGAAGTGAGGCCTACTTGTGCATTCATGTTGGCGCCGTCCATGTAGACAAGGCCGCCGTTTTCATGCACGATACGCGTGATGTCTTTGATGGCCTCTTCAAATACACCGTGTGTACTTGGATAGGTTACCATCAGCGCAGCGAGATTGTCTTTGTGCTGAATCGCCTTCGCCGCCAAATCAACCACGTCAACGTTTCCGTTTTCATCACACTTGACAACGACTACCTGAAGTCCTGCCATCACCGCTGATGCAGGGTTAGTGCCGTGTGCCGAACTTGGAATCAGGCAAATGTTGCGGTGGTGATCACCGCGATGTTCATGGTACGCCATGATGACGAGCAGACCGGCGAGCTCGCCTTGTGCGCCGGAGTTAGGTTGCAGCGACATCCCTTGGAAGCCGGTGCACTTGCATAAATCATCGTGCAATTCACTGATGATCTCAGCATACCCTTGCGCTTGATTCGAAGGAGCGAATGGATGGATATCGGCGAATTCGGCCCAGGTCAAAGGCATCATTTCCGATGTTGCATTCAGCTTCATCGTGCATGAGCCAAGCGCAATCATGGCATGCGCCAGCGACAGATCTTTATTCTCTAATTTCTTCAGATAACGCAACATTTCCGTTTCACTGCGATGCGTGTTGAACACAGGATGCGTCATGTAAGTTGACGTACGTTCGAAACCTTTAATGGCATGACCCGCGCTATCAGTTGCCTTTCCGCCGAGTAATGCAATCAATTCGGCAACATCGGCGTCACCGGTCAGTTCGTTTACCGAGACACCCACGTGACCATCGCTGAAATAGCGCAGGTTGATGCTCTTGCTTTCAGCGGCCTTGCGAAGTGCATCGCTGTCATTCACTTTTATCTTGAGTGTGTCGAAATAGGCTGTGTTGATTTGAGCGCCTCCCATAGCCGCTGCAATGCGATTGGCGCGCTCATGAACGGTCGTAGCAATTTTCTTGAGGCCATCAGGACCGTGATATACGCCGTATGAAGAAGCCATCACTGCGAGCAGCGCTTGGGCTGTGCAGATGTTGCTCGTCGCTTTCTCACGACGAATATGTTGCTCGCGGGTTTGCAACGACATGCGCAGGGCCATATTTCCATGACGGTCTTTCGAAACACCGATGATACGGCCGGGCATGTTGCGCTTGAACTCATCCTTAGCGCAGAAGAAAGCGGCGTGTGGACCACCAAAGCCCATCGGCACACCGAAGCGCTGGGAGTTACCGAAACAGATGTCGGCACCCCATTCACCGGGAGGCGTAATGAGTGTGAGCGACATGATGTCTGCGGCACACGAAACAAATCCACCACAGGCATGCATACGCTCGGCGAATAGTTTGTAGTCGTTGATCTGACCGCTATTGTTAGGGTATTGAACCATCCCGCCGATATAGCTCTGATCGAACGAGGCTGTGGCATAGTCACCAAAAACCAATTCGATTTTCAGATGCTTAGCACGACCGCGCAACACATCGATGGTTTGCGGGAAAACTTCGTTGTCTACAAAAAACTTATTTGCGCCGGCTTGTTCTTTTTCCTTCGCCATGCTGTGCAAAAACAGGATCATCGCTTCTGCAGCAGCTGTACCTTCATCGAGCAGGGAGGCGTTGGCAATAGGCAGTCCCGTAAGGTCGCTCACCATGGTTTGGAAGTTGAGCAGTGCTTCCAATCGGCCTTGTGCGATTTCCGCCTGATAGGGCGTGTAGGCCGTGTACCATCCCGGATTTTCAAGCACGTTGCGCAGAATAACCGACGGCACGATGGTGGGGTGATATCCCAGTCCCATATAGCTCTTGAACACTTTGTTCTTGGATGCCTTTTCGCGCATCAATGCGAGAAACTCGTGCTCTGCTAATCCATGGCCAATAGCCAGCGGGTTTTGATTGCGAATAATGGCCGGCACGGTCTCATCAATGAGCTGATCGACGGAGGTTACACCAATAGCGTCCAACATGCTTTTCACTTCGTGTTGACGTGGCCCAATGTGGCGCTGCGCAAAAGTAGTACTTGACATTGTCTTAGGTTTTTCGCCGATAATCGCTCACGGCGGTTGAAATTATTATTGAATTTCGGTTTTCTAATTTGCCTGAAAGGTGTTCTTGCAGGAACGGTTCAAATATAGAGGTCTCTCCTGAGAACAAACAACCTTCGCAGATGATAGTTGTGCCATTAAATTCGCGGCATGGCAGAATCATTGATTTTCAATCGGGAATCTTCTCGCGACGAGCGCTATCGGGCGCTAACGCCCCAGGTAAAGTCGCTATTCGCGGGAGAAACCGATTTCATCGCCAATGCCGCGAATCTTGCCGCACTGATGCATGAGGCCTTCGGTTTTCATTGGGTTGGATTCTACATTGTCAAAGGAGAAGAGCTTGTTCTAGGCCCTTTTCAAGGCCCGATCGCCTGCACGCGAATTGCCAAGGGCAGGGGCGTTTGTGGAACCGCATGGGCTCGCGCTGAGACCGTGCTCGTGCCCAACGTGGAGGAGTTTCCCGGCCACATTGCCTGTAGCGCTTTGTCAAAATCGGAATTAGTTATTCCGGTTAAGCACCCATTGCACGGTGTGATGGCTGTGTTGGATATCGATAGTGCTCAATTGGATGATTTCAATGATGCGGATGTTTCTCATTTGAGTGAATGGGTTCGCTTGCTGGAGGAGGCCTCGCATGGGTAGGTTAAGCGTCATAGGTTTTGTGGTTTTCTGCCTGCTTTTGGTCGGCTGCGCTCAAGTGCGCTCTGTATCCGGGGGCACCAAGGACTCGCTGCCACCGCGTGTGTTGGATGTCAGTCCCGATTCGTTGTCCATTTGGTTCGATCGTTCCTCCTTTCAAGTGACGTTTGATGAATACATCCAGCTGCGCAATGTGCAGCAGGAGCTTTTGGTTTCACCGCCGCTAAGCAAGGCCCCACGGGTTCAATTGAAGCAACGCACGCTCGTAGTAAGTTGGGATGATACGTTGCGGGCGAATACGACATATACGTTTCAGTTTGGCAGTTCGATTAGCGACTTGAATGAAGGTAATCCGCTAGCTGATTTCGCCTATGTGTTCAGCACCGGATCAACGGTTGATTCGCTGCGCTGCAAGGGAAGTGTGAAGGATGCGCTGCTTGATGCCCCGGCTGCCAAAATGAAAGTACTACTATACGACTCTCTTGCTGCTTTTTGGGATAAGGATTCGCGTCCGTCTTATTTCTCGCGCACCGATGACCGCGGCAAGTTTGAGCTGCGCTACCTCAGGCCCGGCCGTTATCTGTTGTGCTGCATGAGTGATGAAAACGGCAACTATCACTGGGATTCGGGAGAAGCTATTGTTTGGAAGGAAACCATCCAAGTAGGCACTGATACAGACTCTATGGAGCACGCGCTGTTGTTGAGTGTTCCGCACGATACGATCCCCATCATCAAAGATTATGTTACTGATTCTCTCGGTGGCTTCAGGTGTTATGTGGCCCCGCATCTGCTGCCTGTGAATGCTCGGTCTTTGGAGGGAGAAGAGATTCATCAATGGATGCGCAGCGACACGCTCTTTGTGTCTCCTGCAGTTGCAGCATCCGGCAAGCTTCGGTATGAAGTGGATCTGGGGCCATCTAAACGCGATACGGTTGAGGTGAACGCCTATGGAGCGGAGCGGACATTTGTGCGCTTGAAGTCTACGGGCTCAGCAAAGCAACGTTTGACGGATGCTTTGGTGTGGGATGCGGATTGTTTTGTTGCTCGTTTCGATTCAACCCGCGTTCAGTTGTATACCGATAGTGCAAGCGTGCCTTTCAGCGCGGTGCTAACACACCCGGATAGACTTGAAATCCGGAATGAAAGAAAGCCCGGAGCGGGATATGAGTGCATTGCATTACCCGGAGCGCTGACCGACATCTATGGTAAAACGAACGATACGTTGCGCATAAAGTTTTCGATCTATGAATCCAAAGACCTCGGTGCCGTGCGCGTTAAGTTGCCGCCAATCAAGGGAAGTGGCGTTTTTGAGTTAAAGGACCGCAGCAATCGCGTGGTGTGGAGCGGAACTGATTTCAGTACAGGCGAATTATTTATTCAAGGCTTGGTACCCGGGGAATACAGCGCTGTCATTACGGAGGATGCCAATGCCAACGGCAGGTTTGATCCTGTGTTAATGCGACCATTTCAACCTACCGAGGTCAATCATGTGTATCCGGGTAAAATTTCGGTGCGCGCCAATTGGGATGTCACGTTGGACTGGCCAAGTTGGGAAACCACTCGTTAGAACTGGAAGTACGTCCGCTTTTTGTTTTTGAGTTTGCCTTTGTCGGCGCAAACGCGTTTATGATTTTGCTGAGCGTCGCGGTCGCCCATATTGGCGCTATCGTTCCAATCATTACAGGCTCCATCCAAGTCATGCAGGTAGTATAGCGTTTCACCGCGGTAGTAAAGTACCTCGGAAAGAAAGTCAACATTTTCCAGGCGAAGCTCAGATAGAAGCTCCAATGCATTATCGTACTGACCCATTCCAATCAGAATTACCGCCATGTTGAGTTTTGCTCGTTGCAGTTTGGGGTTGTAATACAGGGCACTTTGAAAATCCTCCAGTGACAGATTCATCTTATTGAGTTCCGCCATGTTTGCTGCGCGCAGGTAATAGGCGTCGGCGTATGTGGAGTCGATGGCCAGTGCTTCATCCAAGTAGCGCAGGCTCGACTTGTTCTCCATGTTCATGTATTCGATTGAAGCCAACCAGTAATAGGGGTGTGCATCATCGGGATTGTATTCCAGGTAATGCATGAGGTCGATACGCGCTGATTCGTACATCATCAGCGACGCCTTGCAAATCCCGCGGTGCAGATAGAGTTCATCACTGCTATAGCCTGCGAGTTTAGCGCGGTCGTAATCATCAAGGGCTTCGGTGAAATGTCCGAGCTTGTGGTGGATATTAGCTCTGCAAAAGAGAGCATCCGCCGAACGATCTGTTGTAACGGCAACACCCACAGCGGCCAGGGCTTCATCGTAACGACCCGCAGCGTAATGTGCTTGTGCAATTTCGAGCGGCGTTTGAGCTTCTGCGCGAAATGAGACAAGCATTGTCAGTGTAAAAAGGAACAGGATGGATTTCATGTCATGGCTTTTTACGGGACTGCCCTAAAAAAGGTTCAACAAAAAAGCCGCTT
>CANHYZ010000152.1 GCA_947464885.1 Flavobacteriales bacterium | reverse complement strand
TCCATGACTGCGCATTTCGGGACCGTTTGCGAAATGACTGTGGTTGACACAATCACCGTGCACAACAACCCTACTATTGACTTTTGGACTAATGAAAACTCGTCGTGCGCTTACCCCTTTGAGGTCACCTTTATCAATCCCGCTGCGTCGCAACCAAATTCAACCTTTACCTGGTTTGTCGATAATGAACCTGTTGCTACATCATCTAATCTTACCTACGTTTTTACGCAGGCCGGGGAATATGATATTCGGTTAACCCGCGAAAACAGTTTGGGTTGCTTGCGTTCACGGATTCGAAACAATTATATCTCCATTGTTTCGCCAACTCTTTCGTTCAACCACGTGGAAGCGATATGTGCAGGAGAGGAACTCAGTGTATCGGATATCGCGGTGAGCAATAGCGAAAGCATTATTGATTACGCCTGGGATTTTAACCAAGACGGAACGACAGACGCCATTGGTGGTAACCCGGACTACATCTTTGAGGAGCCCGGAGAATACACTGTTGCGCTTACCGTCATTACAGAGAGCGGATGTGTAGCGACCGATACGAGTGATATACTGCTTCAGGTTTTCGAACCCGTAGTTCCCAATTTCACTGTGAATCATACCGAAACCTGTTCGGGCCAAGATTTCCAATACTGCATCGAGTACCAACCGGGTAACACGTATATCTGGGATTTTCATGATGGATCAGGGCCTGTTACCATGTATGCTGAAGACAGCTGTTTAATGCATACCTATGAGGATACCGGATACTTCGATGTATCGTTAACGATATTCAATGGCGCTTGTAATTCAATGATTACACGCGAGGATTTCGTTCATGTTTTACCGCCTGTAGCACTCTTTTCGGTTGACTTACTCTGCGATGATTTTGCTGCGAGTTTTACCAACGAATCCATTGGGGGCGATTCCATCGTGTGGGATTTCGGCGACGGTTCGCCTTTGCTTGTCAATGTAGAAAATCCCGTGCATCACTTCCCGGCCACAGGTCAGTATAACGTCACGCTCAAGGTAATGATTGCGGGTTACTGGTGCTCTGATCAAAAAACAGAAAACGTCCTTATCACTCAACCCGTTCCTCGCATTAGCATTACTCCCGACGAAGGGTGCTCACCACTGTCTGTCTTTATTGAAAATGAAAAACGTAATTTTCACTGGGAGCTCAACGCTGAAAATGGTGATCATGTGGTTGTTGACCGCGTCTACATTCCTTCTGAACCGGAGTGGACCATTCAATACACACATAACAATCTTACGACAACAACTTACTCAGAAGATCCGCTTGACTTTGATTGGCCAACGTTGTTGTTTGAAGAACCGGGTGCATACGATATTCATGTATCCACCACCAATTACAATGGATGCACTGCTGACACACTTTATCAAGATGCTGTTGTTGTCTTACAGGGTGGTGAATTCTCAGAGTTCACTGCAGAGGTGGTTAACCCCTGTGAAGATGGTGCGGTGGTCGTTGCATTTACGTCTACATCACCCGAGTCGGTAGAGTGGGAATGGCAATTCAGTGATGGGTCGATTGGAACAGGCCAACAAACTCAGCACACATTTGTCCAGCCGTTTGATTACAACAGTGGCCTTTCAGCTACGCTCAGCGGACGCAATAGCGATGGGTGTGTATCATCACGCACGATCAGCATTCCCGTTACGTTGCCACCTCTTGCTGCCTTCAGTGCTGACCAACTTGACGTTTGTCGCTTTGAATCCGTTGCTTTCACTAACCTTTCTGCAGCACCTCAAGGAACACAATTCCAATGGTCGTTTGGTGATGGCGGCAACGCTGAGGGCCAACAAGCCTCGCACGCTTACGCTGTAAACGGCAACTACACCGCATGCCTTATAGCAACGAATACCATAGGTTGCCGCGACACCGTGTGCATGCCTGAGCCTGTGGTTGTTGCAAGTCCGGATGCTGCGATTTTATTGAATGCCCAGATTAATAACTGCCTGTACACCGTGAATTTGACTGACGTAAGCACTGGCGAGATAAGCCAATCTTTCTGGGACTTCGGTGATAATCAATCGGGCACGGGAACAGATGTACAGCACGTATATCCCATCGGTGTATTTAATGCCACCTTGATTACAACCGCACAAAACGGATGCCGTGACACCACTGTCGCTGATGATATTTTAAATTACGGTGAGAGTGTTGGGCCATTTCAACAATCACTTGACACCGCTCTATGTGCTCCGTTTGATGTGGTGTTTCAGGCCCATAACGTGCTCGACAACTCTTTTCAATACTTCTGGGATTTCAACGACGGACAAGGAGATCCCTTTGGTGGAACAACCACTCAACATACCTACAGCGAACCGGGAACCTATTGCCCATCGATCATTATGACCGATGCCAATGGTTGTGATGTCTACATCCTTTGCCAAGAGCCCATTGTTGTAGCGCCTTATCAGGCCGTCTACAACACGCCGGCCCAAATCTGCCAAGGCGATGTTGTCGAGTTTACCTCCGGCAATGCCGAGGCTTTAGAGTGGTTGAATGGCGCCGCCGACAGTTTATCCATTCAACAGGCCGGATTCCATTTTGTTGCCGACAGCTCCATGGACATCGTGGTTAGTGCCCGTTATTCAGACTGTATAAGCATCGACACAATACACCTCGATGTTCAACCTCTTCCTGCGGTTAGCTTGAATCTTATTGATTCAACCTGCTACGGCGCCGGATTCATAACACTTGAAGGCGGGATGCCTGCGGGTTCGGGTGGACAGTACCTGATGGGAAATACAGCTGTGAGCAGCTTCAATACAGCATCCTCAGCCGGCGCATATCACGCAGTGACCTATCGTTACACAGACGGTAACGGATGCACCAATACCGCTGCTGACAGCATCTATGTTATACCGCTTCCGACAATCGAACCATTGCAGCCCTTGACGTTTTGTTCGGGCGACAGCATCTACAACTTCGACGCGGATAATGCGATTGATGAGATCTACACCATCGATGGTATCGCCGCCGACTACTTCATGCCGGAATATCGTGAAAACCCTTATGCTATTGCGCTGCACGTTGAGGATCATCATGGATGTTACGCTAGTTCAGCAACACAGTTCGTTGTGCTGCCGTTGGCTGAGGTGATCATTCCGGCGCAGCATTTTTGCACCGGTGATACTATACAGCTTAGCGCTGACATTAGTCTGATTGAGGGCTCTATTCAATCGACTGTTTGGACGATTGATGGGGTTGTATTTGCCAATGAGCCTAATGGAATTCCACTGAGCTATGCCGACGGTGCGCAGCATGAAGCGCAATTGTCTGTTCAAACAACCGGTGGTTGCGTTGTGACAAAAACAACTGAGTTCCAGGTTTACGACAAACCGGTAGCTCATTTCACGTGGTCCAATGCATGTGAAAAAGACTCACTGTGGCTCACCGATCAAAGTGTGATTGGCAACGATAGCATTGCGCAGTGGGTGTGGTCGGCAGGTGAACTAAACTGGGAAGGCGATGCAATCGATTTCTGCGTATTCGACCAAGCCGGGCCGAAACCATTATCCCTGAATATCATCAGCGAACACGGCTGTTCATCCACCAGCGAGCAGGTTGTTGAGGTGCGGCCCACGCCTTTGGTATTGCTCCATGCGCCGGCTCATTGTCTAGGAGAAACTACAGCTTTCGAAGCTGATATCGACCTAACATATGGAGGTATTTCACAAACCTCATGGACCATCGAGGGATTCCCTTATACACCGGTAGGCAACACAACGACCTTTGACTTCGATAGCGCCGGCGTTTATTCTTACACCTTCACGGCCGTAAGTAATTTCGGTTGTACAAAAACAACTGTAGACTCAGTGAGCGTGTATCCTCTGCCGCAGGTTGAGATTACGGTTGGGCAAACGGAGTTCTGCATGCTTCAAAACATCGGTGCCTTGTGCGCTGCCAGTGTTGCTGCGCCATCGGAGATTACCCAGTATAATTGGTTTATTGATGGTGCGCCAGCTGCATCCGGCAATCCAGCGCTCATCAACCTCGCTGACATTGGTGCCTATGCGTTAAGTGTTGATGTAACAACAAATCACGGGTGCAAAAACAGTATGGCTCTGGATGCGCCTTTGGTTGTATATCCGTTGCCTTCCGCGGGTTTTACCTGGACCACTGATGAATCCACGGAACTACCTACGATTGTCGTTGAATCACTTGCAAGTTCAGATGTTACTGCTATCGGCTATAACTGGGGAGATGGCTACAATACGGATCAAACCGAAACGCAACACACGTATGCAGAAGACGGCACATATGAAATCCTGCAGGTCGTAACCAATGCGTTCGGCTGCAGCGCTGATACTTCGATTAGTATTGATGCCTTTAACGGCTTCCAGTTCTTCATTCCGGAAGCGTTTACGCCGGATGACAATACACACAACGAGTTCTTTTTGCCTGTCATTTCCGGATCACACATTACGCTCTATGTGTTTCGGGTTTATAACCGCTGGGGCACCGAAGTCTTCACAACAAAGACAATCGGCGCTGGTTGGGATGGAACGTACAACGATATACCCGTTCAAGACGGTGTTTACACGTGGTCGGTGGACATGATTGTCCGCGGCAGACGCGACCTTATCAGTAAGAAGGGCAGTGTATTGTTGATGCGCTAATCAGAGAATATTGATACGCTCACTAAACTCATCGCGATAGTTTCCACCAACAGGTATCTCTTTGTTGATGTCGGCAAGAATAATATCACCACCGGAGATGGAAGCTATCTTATCCATGTTCACGATGAATGAGCGATGCAAGCGCTGGAAAACCGTCTTCGGTAGTTTGCGCTCAATATCCTTCATGGTCGCGTGAATGGTGTACTTCATGTCTGTAGTGACAATCTGCATATAGTCTTTCAACGCTTCAACGTAGTAGATATCGGATGTATTGACCTTCACCAATTTCGATTGGTGCTTAATGAACAAGTAATTTGCGTTTGACTTGTAGCTCGTGAGTGAGCGAAGAAGCTCATTTTCTACACGCACCTCGCGCTCCTTTCCATGTTTATGGATGGCCATTTCGATGGTGGTGTGCAAATCGATTTCCTTAAACGGCTTCAGGATGTAACCATGCGGCTCGGTGATTTTCGCTTTGTTCAGCGTCGGTTCATCAGCAAATGCGGTGAGGTACACAACCGGAATATCCATTTCCTGCTTAATGGCCTCAGCGGTATCAATACCGGTCATGTTGCCTTTAATTTGAATATCCATGAGTGCCAAATCAGGCTTGGTGGCGCGAGCCAATTCAATAGCTTTTTCGCCGTTGTCTGCTTGAGCGATAACGTGGTATCCGAGTTTCTCCAAGCTACGCTCGATATCCTTCCGCACAATGCTTTCGTCTTCGACAACTAAAATGTTCACCGCCATATGATTTGGTTTTTGGTTTTTTACACTGCCAATGTAACGCTAAAATGCACTATTTCCGATGGAAGCGAATGAAAAATTCGGTGCCATTCGACTGATTCACTTTCACCGTGGCATCAAGTTGATCTAATAAGGCATAAACCAACTGAATACCGAGTGAATTATTTTTCTCAAAGGCAAAATCCGCCGGGAGCCCTACGCCATCGTCTTTGACCGCGAGAATAACATCACCAGCTTCTTCTCTTAACACCACGGTCAGAACACCCTTCTTTCGGCCCTTGTAAGCATATTTCAATGCATTACTCACCAGTTCATTGATGATAAGACCACACGGAATTGCTTGATCCAAGTTGAGACCAACCGATTCCATCTCGGGCCTGAACTCCAGTGCCAGAGAGCCGGTGCGATAGCTTTGAATCAAGTTTGATGCTAT
>CANHYZ010000151.1 GCA_947464885.1 Flavobacteriales bacterium | reverse complement strand
GTATTACCCGGCTTTTTCATTTTTCAATTTATCTAAATCAATGTTGAACAATCAGACGCATGCTGGCTGATCGTTCTCCTTGCTTCAGGCTGATGATGTATACGCCATCGGTGAGTGACGCTGTTTCCAGTTGATTGTTGAGCAAACGCTCTTCGCGTACGATACGTCCGCTCACATCCGTGATGGTCACATCGGCTTGTGTATCCCAACCGGCAATCGTCACGCGGTCGTTCGATGGGTTCGGATAAAGCGAGAATGACGGTGTCATTTCGATCACGGATTGTGCGACGGCACAAGCACCTTCCATGGATGCGGTCATGTACTCCATCATGCCGGCTTCCAAGCTATTCAGGGTGAAATTAATGGTTGCATCGCAAGGATATGGACCCGCGAGGAATTGACCGGGTTGAGTCATCACCATCATTTGGCTATCATAGCTCGTGCTCAATACGTATGGCGCTCCATTTCCTTCATCCAGCATTTCCACGCTTACCCAAAACTGGTTGTTGACCTCATCGGGCAACATCGTCATGCCCATGAACGGAGGTACCATTTCATAAATACACGTTCCGTCATCGTACCACGCCCAAGCATCGTAATTGAGGGCCGATGGGTTGGTGCAGCCGATGCACAAATTACATGAACCATCATCGCAGGTGGCGTCAGCGTTGAAGTTGCAAGCTGATGGATCTGTACAACCAGCTACTTCTGCTGTATTACTAATTGAAATCAGCTCGTAATAGTTGGTAGAATTTGCAGTTCCCGAGTAGAGGACAGCACCGTTTTCATTGGTGATTTCAAGTTCAATCGGGTTGCCTGTCAGTGAATAGACTTGCATAGTGAAGCAGTCATTGATTGAGCAAAATCCATTTTGTGCCGGGTAAATACCACCGAAGTAGTTGAAGTTTGCATCGATGATATACCAATAGAATTCTTCTGACGCATTCATACTGTACCAGTTGTTGTAGCAGCATGAGCCGTCGTTTTGGGTTGCTGTTGGGTCGAAGTTTGGAGCTGAAGGATCGGTACAACCGAGGCAGCTGTAGTCGCAATTCAAATAGTCCATGCATTCCGCAGAGGAGTCGTAGTTGCACGCTGAAGGATCGGCGCAACCCAACGACACACCGTCAAAGGCGATGGTCACGGCATATTCGTAATAACCGATGGTTCCGCTATCGATGGTGTTTCCTGCGGCATCGAAGATGGTGTAGGTTACATCCGAACCATCGTAAGACCAAGCAGAAAGCTGGAAGCAAGAGCCGGTGATACAGAATCCGTTTTGATCAGGATAGTTGCCCGATGTGTACGAGTAATCGGTAAGTGAGGTGACCGACCAATACGCGGGTGCGGTGAACTCCAATGTATACCAGTCGTTGAAGCAACAGGTTCCATCGTCGATGGTAGCACTCGGACTGTAGTTGGGAGCTGCAGCATTGGTGCAACCATAGCAGCTGAAGTCACATACGTTGTAGTCCGGGCAATTGACCGTCGGATCGTAATTGCAGGCGTAATAGACGCCACAGCCAATCGTCGGATTTTCCGAAAGGGTCAGTTCAACACCGCCGAACATCGGGTTTACGCTGCCACTTGTGATTACAGTGTTATCTAGCGAGATGGTGGCGTTGAAGTTGGTAACCGAGTAGTCGTCGGGATAGGCCGTGAAGGTGAGACAGCCTTCGTCGAAGCAAAAGCCGGTGTTTTCAGGATAATGACCTGAGCCTCCTGCAGAGCCGTCGGTGGAGTATGCATACCAGGAGCCCGGAGCAGAAAGCTCTACTTCGTAGTACGAAGCGTAGCAACATGTGTTGCTGTTAAGTGTGGCATCCGGATCGAAGTTTGAAGCCGCAGGGTCGGTGCAACCGTAGCAGTCATAGTCACACATGGAATAGTCGGAGCAGGTGGCGGTAGCATCGTAGTTGCATGCGTAATAGTCGAGACAACCGGTCGTGGCATTGTTAGCGAAGCTTTGCGCTGAGTAATAGTAGCTGTTTGCACCCGAAGCAATCACTTGGCCTGTGGCATCGGTTAAGGTCCATTCAAAGTTTTCACTGGTAAGGCTCCAAAGGTCGAGGTAGAAACAGCCATCAGGAAGGCAGAATCCGGTGGATCCCGGGAATACACCACCGGCGGAAAGGGCCGTTTGGTAATTACGTACGCTGTATTGGAATTCGCCTGTGCCCGAAAGGGTGTAGGATTGCGTGCAGCAAGAACCGTTATCTAAGGTGGCCGTAGAGTCGTAGTTGGCTGCTTGCGGATTGGTGCATCCATAGCAATCGTAGGTGCAGAGTGAATAGGTGAGGCATGATGCCGTCGGCGCGTAGTTACAAGCCGCCGGGTCGCCGCAGCCGGGAGTTCCGTCGCCCATGGTAAAGGTGATAGGGTAGGGTGTTTCAATGGTTTGGCTGAAAACAACCTCACCGTTTCCGTTGGTAAAGGTGAACTGAGCGGTTCCTTGATAAACAGGGGAGTAGATGCTTATGAAATAGCAACCATCGGGCACGCACATCGCAGTGCCGTTGAGCATGCTGTAACTGTAACTTCCATCCAGGGCGGTTAAGTACCAAAGTATTCCAAGATCATCTGTCGTTCCTGATACCGTGCCTGTGAGGTAGTTGGTTGCTGAGCAGCAAGAACCATCATCGATCGTAGCGGCCGGGTCGAAATTAAAGGCTTGCGAATCGGTGCAGCCCCAGCAGCTGTAATCGCAGGAGCTGAAATCATAGCAGTTGGCCTGAGCATCGTAGTTACATGCTTGAGGATCCAAACAACCGGGCACTCCGTTGGAGCTGGTGATGATGCCGTAATCATAGAAGTTATCGGTGTTTTGACCTTGTAAAACAATATTCCCCTGGTTGTCTGAAACTGACCAAGTGAAAGCTCCAATGCCCATGTAGTTCTGAACGTTCACAGAGGTGCACACATCGGGAATACACACTCCTGTTTGAGATGGGTATTCAACTGCAGCCAGGAAGCCGAGTTGGTCGTTGTAAAACGAGATGTAGCAGGCTTCACTTGCGTTTACCACATACCAAACCCCTTCATAGCAGCACGAACCATTGTCGCCTGTAGCCAATGGGTCGTAATTGTTGGCGGTCGGATCGGTACATCCCCATATGGTTTGTCCAAAAGAAATCGTCGCGCTGAACGCAATCAGGAGTAGGGCTGTGATTTTTTTCATGATTGAAATTTTCGGTGCAAATGAATAGCTGTAATACGTTCAACAACTCAAAGACCCGAACAGTTGCACGGAATCTTTTTTCTTCGATTCACCCTTGAATTGCTAACGAGCTATTGTGTGCAACATTCAGCCGATGCAGGCGTTTTTTCGGCCTAATCGGTAATTTTGGAAGTTACAAGCACTATGGCAAAAAAGGCAGGAAATAATTTTAAAGGCAGGGCAAGGCTGCTATGGATTATCGCTATGACGCCTGTGTTGGCCGTACTGTTGATTTTGGCAACGGCGATGCTCAGCGGCTTACCGGATGTGGAATTGTTGGCCAATCCGAAGGTCAGCCTAGCTTCACAGGTGTTGTCGGTTGACAACAAGACGTTGGGAGCCTATTACAAGGAAAACCGCAGCGATGCGAAGTTCAGTGAGTTGCCGCCGCATTTGGTGAATGCCCTGTTATCGACGGAAGACGTTCGTTTCCGCGAGCACAGCGGGGTGGATTATTGGGGATTGTTTAGGGCAGTGTTTTCGGCCGGGCAAGACGGTGGAGCTTCCACCATTACGCAGCAGCTCGCAAAAATGCAGTTTACCAAGGAGTATCAAAACGTGTCCATCGTGAAGCGCGGCTTTCAGAAGATTCGCGAGTGGATTATCGCCTGTCAGATCGAGCGCCTGTACACCAAGGATGAAATCATTGCCCTGTACCTCAATCAATATGACTTTTTAAATCAAGCAGTGGGGATCAAGTCAGCGGCTCACATTTACTTCAATACGACTCCCGATGCCCTCAATGTAGAGCAATCGGCGATGTTGGTGGGCATGCTGAAGAACAGCTCGCTGTTCAACCCACTCAAGCGTGATTCACTGGTGGCCAAGCGCCGCGAGGTGGTTTTGAATCAAATGGTCAAGTATGATTATCTCACCCAAGAGGTGTACGATTCGCTGCGGGTATTGCCTTTGGGCCTCGACTACCAGCGCATGAGCCATGATGAGGGCTTGGCGCCTTATTTCCGTGAGGTGTTGCGTTCCAAACTGGAAGATATTTTGACGGAAAAGGACAGCAAGGGACAGCTGAAGTATGCGAAGGCAGATGGACAGCCGTACGATGTCTACCGTGATGGGTTGAAGATTTACACTACGATTGATTCGCGCATGCAGGAGTACGCGGAGTGGGCCGTTCACGAACATTTGCGCAAGGAATTGCAGACAGCATTTTTCAAGGATGTAGCTCGACGCAAGAAGGAGAATTATCCCTTCTACAACGGTATTCGAAAGGAAGACCGCGAATCCATCATGAAACGCGCGATTGAATCCAGCGAGCGTCATATGATTTTGAATGGAAAGCTATGTCCGGATTGCGAGCGCCCTGCGTTTTACATCGCCAAAGAGAAGGTCGAGGGCAAAGAGGTATTTCATTGCCGCGAAAGCAAGGATGGTTGCGGACATCAATGGCCGGTACCCGATCAAAAGGAAATCGATCGCATCATGAATGCACCGGTGGCCATGAAGGTGTATACGCCTACGGGGCCAAAAGACACCACGCTTTCGCCACTCGACAGCATCAAGTACAACAAAGCGATTTTGCATGCGAGCATGATGTCGGTAGATCCGCACAGCGGTCACATCAAGGCTTGGGTAGGCGGTATTGATTTCAAGAATTTCAAGTTTGATAATGTGTATCAATCTGCTCGCCAGGTGGGTTCTACCTTCAAGCCGTTGGTGTATGCAACTGCGCTGCGCATGGGTAAGAATCCGACGGATCAAGTGGATGGTTCGCGCTTCTGCTGGGGAAGCTGGTGTCCGCAAAACAGCGGCACGGGCTATGGTTCGTATACGATGCAATGTGCGCTGGCCAACTCGGTGAATACTGTGGCGGCGCGATTGGCGCAGCAGTATGGTATCGACAACATCATCAAGTTGGCCCGCAGGCTTGGTATTACAGCGCATCTTGATCCTGTGGGTCCAATCGCGCTCGGAGCAGCCAATGTGCCGCTTTACCAGATGGTGGGCGCACTGAGCACCTTTGCCAATCAGGGTGTTTACATCAAGCCTACGTTCATTCTGCGCATTGAAGACAAAAACGGCACACCGATTTACGAGCCGGAGCCGGAGATTGAACAGGCGATTGATCCGTGCGCTGCTTATGATCTGTTGACGATGATGAAGGCTGTGGTGACGGGAAGTTGCGGAAGCGGAACGGGTGTGCGCTTGCGCAATCCGGGTAAACCCTATGGCGGCATCACGTATCCGACGGCAGGTAAAACAGGCACGACGCAAAACAATACCGATGGTTGGTTTATAGGGTTAACGCCTGACTTGGTGACGGGTGTATGGGTTGGAGCGCAGGATCCAACCGTGCGATTCTCCAGCACGGCGCTTGGACAGGGCGCGAACACGGGCCTACCGATTTACGGGTATTTCATGAAGAAAGTCTATGCCGACGGCAATTTGGACATATCCAAGGGCGACTTCGAAATGCCGAAGGGTTGTACCAATCGCATAGGCGGTGTGCCTGCCGGACCGGTGGGGTTGGATGAGTTCGATAGTTTATTTGGCGAGGGTGATCCTGAATCGGAAAGCGGCATCCCTGTTCCGGTTGGTTTGCCGAAGGAGACGGACGAATTTATTCCTGCGGATTCCACTAATTTTGACCAATAATTCAATGGT
>CANHYZ010000150.1 GCA_947464885.1 Flavobacteriales bacterium | reverse complement strand
TTGATGGCGGCGTTCAATCAACAGCATGAAATCACTCGTTATCACAGAATCCGAGCTCCAGCCGTATTTCGAACGTAACAACTCAACATGCAACAAAGCATCCTCGCGCGAGGTGCGGTTCAAATGATCAATAGCCAATTCGTAGTCCTGATTATTGCCTTTGAATAGTTCACGCGAAAACTGGAAACGCTGATTCAGCGTAATGGCCTCTTTCAAATCACTGATAGGCTTGTGTTCCAAACTCTCGGCAAGCGTTTCGCGCGCGCCCATGGCCTTCGCCAACATCTCGTTGACGCTCTCCGTTGCCGGCAGTGCGGCCAAATCGAAGAGTGTATTTGAAATCGGAGCCTCTTCACGTTGCTCTGATTGAAAGGTAAACAACGGAGCAACAGGCTCCGACTTGGTAACTTCCTCGATAGCATCGATGAGCGAGACCTGGTTGGTCGGCTCCCATTTCACTTCTTCACGCACGGGCTCAACGGGCGCAATCTCCTCTACAATCGACGTTGTTTTAGAAACACCGTTGACGGATTCATCATACGCCTTATAGCGCAGCACCACTAGGCGTTCAAACAACTCGCGAGTTTGCTCGGTTAATGTTTCCAACTCCGCGGTGGACAATTTTCCAGCGGTAAGCAATTGCACGTTGAATTCAATCTCGGCGGCTAGTTCGCTAAGGGGAGTATACTTCTGCGTGTTTTCCATGATAACGTTTGTTTAATCAAAGCTATAACTACATCTTCGGGGAAATCAGGCCCCTTTAGCAAAGTTTTTCACGTTCCCTTTTTGGCAAACTCGACACAATCAGTTCATAACTGTGGTCGATCAGCTCCTGCAACATCCGTCCGTTGACATCGCCATCTACTTTCACCGTATTCCAGTGTGCTTTATTCATGTGATAACCCGGCATTACTGCATCATATTGCTCGCGAAGCTCAACCGCCCGTTCCGGATCACATTTCAAATTGGCGCTATTAAACTCTTCCAAATCACACAAGGCAAACATTTTTCCACCAACCTTAAAAACGAGAGTGCGGTCATCAAACGGCAAGTGCTCGGAAGCGCCTGGTTTGGCCAAACAATACAAGCGAAAGGTCTCAATATCCATGTCAATCGTAGGCTGCGCAAGGAACATACATCTTGTTTCCTTCTTTACACGCTCGCAATCCTATTACAATCTCGTGGGTACTTCCTGCAGTGTAACGGATTTTATTCATCGTTACATCATAGGCATAGCCGATGGTCACGTAGCGAATGGCCGACAACTTTATGAGCGCGGCAAATCCGTGCCCCGAACGTGCGCCCACTCCAACATCCACCATGTCTTTGAATGACAACATGAGTTGCATATCAATCGAGGGCCGGCTCTTTCCAACATAATTGATAAGGTATGCCGGCTTGAAGGTCAACTCAGACGTTACACGCGTGGCATAACCGTTGGCAAACGTGATGTGGCGTCGCACCTGCGAATCCGTAAAGCCGTCAATCTTTTTGTTGTTCAAACTGCGCACGGATAATCCATAGAAACGATCAGGTCGATATAACCATACGCCGGCATTGAACATGGGGAAAATGAAATCATTCACAATACCGAAAATCGCCGTCTCCGCATTCTGATTCTCAAACGTCATTTGGCCATAATCAACGCTGTACTGCGAAAACCCAAGGCCGATACCGGTGGCCAGAAAGTACTTGTTCGACAACTTCTTGTGGTAGGCGTAATTCACTGTGATGTTGGTATAGCTGAACGGACCGGCATCATCATTTTCCACCGTTGCGCCCAAACCATTGAAGTGAAATTCGGATTTCTTGCCAATCTTACCATGGATGTTGGCAAACCCTGTTGTTGGTGCATCTTCAAATCCCTTCCACTGACGACGTAAGCCAAACTTCAAATCCAGGCATGGAGCCGTTCCTACTACAGCCGGGTTGTATTGCATGTAGTTGTAAGTGAAATAGGTAAACTGCGGCAATTGCTGGCCGATGATTCGTCCTGCATTCAGCACAATTAAACCTATAATCAAAAAAACCCTCATATCAATGCACAATGCTTATGGTTCCCAAAATTGGCGGTATGGTCACTTCCAATGAATTCAACTCGATTACGAAATAATAGGCGGCTGTAGGAAGATAGCGGCCCTTATACGTTCCATCCCAAGGCTGCTGATAACCGACGGACTTAAAAACACTCTGCCCCCAACGGTCAAACACCTCTACCTGACACGTCGGAAAACGCTCGATTTCACCAATATTCCAGACATCGTTGATGCCGTCGCCATTGGGAGAAATCGAATTGTAAATGTCAATTGGTGTTCCGATGGTGAGCGATACGACATCGGTGACATCGCACTCACCCACTTGGGCGCTTACTTGAAAAGAAGTTGTTTCTTCAGCGATTACCGTCGGGCTGATACTCGTAGGATCATCCAGGTACTGACCGGGTGTCCATTGCACGGGGCCTTCTGTGCCATCCACAAACAAACCCGCCGACTCTCCAAGTGAAACAGATAAGGGTTCGACACGCGCTACGATATCCAGAGCGCTTCCGGTAATGGTCATGTTGAACGCGCAAGGCCCGTAAATAGGATCGTGATTCGACCCCACCACAACGATGTAATCTGTATCCGCTTCCAATGAATCAGAAGGTACGGAATAGCTGAACGACTCATCATCACTGCCGCACGGCCAATCATAAGAGTCAAACGAGATACACGGCTCAAAACCATCAATCAACTCAAACACGGTAACGTAAATGAAATCATTGTCGCCCTCTGTGGTGTAATCGCAATCCACAAATTCGATGTCAATGTCTATCGAACCTCCATCCTCACTGTTAGTGTGAAAAGAATACCACGCGGTAGAGGTCACGCTCATGCAATTATTGAAAAAGATGGACGGAAGAAGCGAGTCTACTTGCTGCTGCTCATCAGCGCACAAATAATTCTCCAGGGCCTGATCACAGGCCTGTCCGTGCGCGGGAATTCGACCCAACAACAGCACGATAATCCAAATAAAATAACTGCTTCTCGGTAGCATGTGCATCCAAACTTCGACGCTGGCAATTTAAGAAAAGGCGCTCTGATAGCCGCACGTCTATATCAGCGTTGACATTCAGTTATACACAACGTTATTCAACAGCCGTTAGTGCCTTGATGGTTATTGAAATTCAATCAGCACTGCGTTCTTTTCCACCGGCACGCCCTTGACAGCACAAACGCGCTTGATTACGGCGTCTGTTGCACTTTTTATGACATTCTCCATTTTCATGGCTTCCAATATGAGCAATGGCGTATCCTTCGTGACCGTATCACCCTCCTTGACCAATATATTCAACACCAATCCGGGCATCGGTGCCTTCACCTCCGTGATGCGTTTCTTGCCGGCAGATGCCATGCCCAAGCTTTCCAGCAACTCGTCGAACTTGTCCTTCAGCTGCACCTGATACGTATTGTTGTTCACCTTCACGGTAAACTCCTTGGTTTCAGGATTCGACGCCACCACTTCGGCCACCATCGAACGGTTATCGATTAACCAATGCGAATGAGTGTTCCCTGTATTCACGACATCCAGCGTATAGTTTTTACCATCGACCTCTGCCCGACCTTCAGCCATATTCAATTGAAATGTCGCTGTGCCATTGACTGTTGCTTTGACCATCTGCTCGATTTTTACGCGAAGCTAGGTACTTTCGCGTTATGGCCGGCATCTATTTCCATATCCCGTTTTGTCGACAAGCTTGCCATTATTGCGACTTTCATTTCTCCACGCAAACCAAATCCATGGATGAAATGGTGAAGGCTCTAATGCGCGAAACCCAGGCAAGAGCGGGATACTTGGAAGGGGAAACTATTGAGACCATCTATTTCGGCGGAGGAACACCCTCGCTGCTCCCAACCGACGATATCAGCCGCATCCTCGATACCGTAGTGAAATATTACCCCGTCAGCAATGACGCAGAAATTACACTGGAAGCCAATCCGGATGATCTGACCTATTTGAAAATACTCGAGCTCGCGCGATCACCCGTGAATCGCCTCAGCATCGGCATACAAAGCTTCCGTAATCAGGACTTGATGTGGATGAACCGTGCCCACAACGCTTCTCAGGCCGACTTTGCCGTAAAGTGTGCGCAAGACCGCGGATTCAATAACATCACGATCGACCTCATCTACAGCATCCCCGGAATGAGTGACCGCGACTGGCTGGATAATATCCGCAAAGCGGTCGACCTCAACATTCAGCACATTAGCGCTTACAGCCTCACCATTGAACCCAAAACTGTCTTCGGACACCAATGGGCGAAACAGGAACTTCACGCGGTGGATGATGCTGTAAGCAGTGGGCATTTCCTGACGCTGGTCCATGAGCTCACCCGCAGCGGCTTTCAGCAATATGAAGTGTCAAACTTTTGCCTGCCCGGTATGGAATCAAAGCATAACAGCGCCTACTGGAGAGGCAAAAAATATCTGGGCGTTGGACCTTCTGCTCACTCCTTCAACGGCGATAGTCGTCAGTGGAATGTTTCCAACAACGCACGCTATACACAAGGCTGGCTAAACGGCACACCACACTTCGACGTGGAGCAACTCGATCAACGCACCAAGTGCAACGAATACCTGATGACGCGCCTGCGCACGACATGGGGCGTTGATTTGAACGTTGTCCGCAGTGAATATGGTGTCGATTTGCTCAGCAGCGAAAAAGAAAGCATCGCGCAGTGGGTGGAAGAAGGCTTGATGATCATCGACAACAACACCATCACACTCACCACAGAAGGGCTGCTCAAAGCAGACCGTATCGCCTCCGATTTGTTTATTCTTGAATCATGATTGCACGCATTGAACTGAACAACACAACGTTCGCCATTGACCTCTCCAAGCCCCTGGATATTGCGATTCCCATGCACGCAAAGGGGCCACGCGCCTGGTACGCCGACCCCATGCGTATTGCTCCTGTGATTAATCAATACTTCACCGGCAGCGTCGCATTGGGGGGAAACGTAAACTTCAATGACGTTTTTTTCAATCCGCACGCGCACGGCACACACACCGAAACGGTAGGACATATTTCGCGTGAGTTGGTCTCGATTGAAAAAGGCCTAACACGCTATTGGTGGTTGGCACAAGTAATCAGTGTGAAACCCGCGCGCGCCGCTGCTGATAGTGAAGGCATCAAAACCGGTGACAGCATTATTACGTTGACACAGTTGCAGGATGCAATCGGTAGCGACATTCCTGAGGCCATCATCATTCGAACACTGCCGAATAGCTCGGATAAATTGCACACCAATTATTCGAATACGAACTTCACCTTCATGGAACCTCAGGCTGCGCAGTGGCTTGCTGAGCAAGGCGTGCAGCACTTACTTGTTGATATGCCTTCGATTGATCGCGAAGAAGATCAGGGAAAACTATTGGCGCATCACGCCTTCTGGAACTATCCGTCAGAACCGCGCTTGGAAGCCACAATCACGGAAATGGTTTTTGTGGATGACTCAATTGCCGATGGATTGTATTTGTTGAATTTGCAAGTGGCGTCGTTCAGGAATGATGCTGCGCCTTCGAGGCCTGTTCTCTATGCGTTAGGGGTGTAAGGATTTCTCGCAAAGGCCGCAAAGGGAGATGCACGCAGAGAGGATTAGATTTTAGCCTGCCGGAATCTTAAATAGAAAAAGCGCATGCCCTGAAATTTGTGGTCTTTGCGTGCATCCCACTTCGAGGCCGGTGCTCTATACTATTAGTATATAAGGATTTCTCGAAAAGGCCGCAAAGGGAGATGCACGCAAAGAGGATTAGATTTTAGCCTGCCGGAATCGTAAAAAGAGATAACGCTTGCCCTTGA
>CANHYZ010000149.1 GCA_947464885.1 Flavobacteriales bacterium | reverse complement strand
GACTGGCAATGCAAACAGATTGCTTTTTCATAATGCATCAGGTTGCGATTACAACCGGAGCAATAGCTGGGGAAAAGCAGTAAACCAAAATTCGATGCAAGACTCATGGTGTGAAATTTTCCGCCAACATGAACCGATAGGGCGCAAAGCATTATGCCCGACAGGCATAGATTATTCCGAAAAAATAGTGGTTAGAAAAACGAAGACATTCGCTATGCCTTGCCCGTTCTCATCTTCTCGACGATAGAAGCAACAGCCGGACACACCATAGTATTCTTATAAGTTAATTCAAGAATTTGCGTCATGTGTTTGCGATCCGTGTGCGGATACTCTCTGCACGCTTTAGGTCGAACCTCATAAATACTACAGTAGTTATCGGCTCCCAGAAATGCGCAAGGTGAAGAATTCAGGACCCAGTCGTTATCCTCATCGATATGAAGATAGCGCTCCGTAAAATGCGAAGGGCGCATTCCCAGATGTTTGGCGATGCGGTCGATATCGACATCACGAAAAATGGGTGATGTCGTTTTGCAACAGTTGGCGCAGGACAGGCAATCAATCTGCTCAAAAGCCTCATCATGCAGCGTGTGAAAAGTATCATCCACGTCCTTCTTGCGCGCCAGATTCAACAAGTACTTCTTGTTTTCCTTCTTGTATTGATTTGCCCTGGCCAGATGCTTTCGCAGGCCATCCGGAAGTTGCTCTGCCATTAGTGAGGGTCGCTGAACGCCGGATTGTTGATGAACGATGTATCGGTAAGTGTTTTCAAAAAGGCAATCAAGGCCAACTCATCCACTTCATCCAGAAACAAACCACCACCTGCCGCCTCCATAAACGGATCGATGGTGGTACTGACTTGCCCTCCGGTGTTGTAGTGTCCAATCACTTCACTCAAGGTTTGAAAGCGACCATCGTGCATGTAGGGCGCAGTGAGTTCAATGTTGCGTAGCGTAGGTGTTTTAAAACGGCCGCTATCCAGGGGATTCCCCGTTACTCCGGCCAGTCCCGGGTCTGCTGCGAAATGTGCGTCGAGTCCGTTATTGTGCATGAGGTAATCGCCCATTTGCATCCCTCCGGGACCATGGCAGTGGAAGCAATCGGCACCGCCCCAGGGTTGACCTGTATTGGGATTAATCCCTCCTTCTGTCAGGAAGAGGTTAAATCCCGTTTCCTCCAGTGGCGTGAATGTGTATGTGCCGGCGCGCTCACGGTCAAATTTCGAATCGGCACTAATCATTGTGCGCAGGAAAGAAGCCATCGCCTTTGCTGCGCGATCACGGGTGATTTCGGCGGTTCCGAAAGCCGCTAAGAACATAGGAGGATAAGCAGGGTCATTGCGTAATGACTGCAATGCGTTCTCCCACGTATTGTTCATCTCAATGGGATTGGTGATCGGTTCGACAACCTGAACCTCGAGGGTTTGTGCACGTCCATCCCAGAAATAATTGTAGGCCCATCCCAAGTTCACCAATGCCATCGATTGCCTGTTTCCTTGTTCTCCGGTAATACCCGTACTGAAGCGATTTGGATCGGAAAATCCGTGTTCCGGTAAGTGGCACGATCCACAGCTTTGTGTTCCATTTGCGCTGAGGTTTTTCTCCCAGAATAAGTAACGACCAAGAGCCACGCCTTCCACCGTAAGCGGATTATCGGCGGGAATATCCATCGGCGGAAAAAGCGGAGGAATGACCAACTCATAGGGAGTTCCTACCCACGTCGGTGGATCCGGTGGTTCCGGCTCATTTGGCTTACAACAGGCAAACGTTGTAACCATGAATAAAAACACGATCCAATGCTGTGATTTCATCTTCCTTCCAAAGGTAACAAATCCTTATTCTGAACAAAATTCCAATCTGTGAGTGAAATCAGAAAAGCCACCAAATCGGCTTGTTCCTGATCGGACAAATTCAAGGGTTGAATGCGGACATCACGATTTTCGTGCGGCACTCCACCCTGATTATAAAATGCAATGACCTCTTCCAGTGTCGACATACTTCCGTCATGCATATAGGGCGAAGTCAATTGAATATTGCGTAATGTTGGTGTTTTGAATTTACCTACGTCCTCCGCTTTATGCGTTGCACGCGCCTTTCCCGGATCGGTATAGACGAGCGACAACCCAATGTTGTGGTAATCCATATCGGTAAAGAAAACACCACTATGACACGATGAGCATTGGGTCCGTTCTGAGAAAAACAACTCCTTTCCGCGCAATTCCGCTACATTCATATGATCCTTCTGTCCGAGATTGAAGCGGTCATGGCGTGAATCCCCCGATACGAACGTGCGCTGAAAACAAGCCAAAGCGCGGGTAATGACATACGGATCGATGCTATCGCGTCCGTATGCCTTTTTAGCCAAAGCAGTCAAATCACCATCGCGGTTTAATCGTTCCACCACATGCATCATGTTGTAACCCATTTCCAAACTATCGTGCAAGGGCGCAAGGGCTTGTGTTTCGAGTGATGGAACGCCACCTTCCATCATCAGGCGATTCATCCAGGCGATATTGGCCAGTGTTGGAGCATTGCGATTTCCGCCAATACCTGCCATTCCCGGACTGGTGGCGCGACCATCGGTGAAGGCAGCGCTGAGCACGTGACACGAACCGCAATGTGTTGTGCCGTTGGCCGAAAGCCGTGTATCGTAAAACAAGGTTCGTCCCAGCAAGACGCGCAGGGTCGTAGGTCGGTTATCCGAAGGGTAATCAAATGCCGGAAAGAACTGAGGCTTCTTTACTTCGATGGGCCGGTCTTCCGGCCACGATATCGCAGGCTCGCGACAAGCCTGTAGGATAAGCAGGCACGCGATCAGCGACCACCATCTCATAGATCCACTGTAAGCGCGGCGATGTAGTTATCCATGAAGTCGGCCGCCAATTCAGGATTGGTACTTGTATGCGTGATGGCATCTTGCGCCAGATCGACATCATTACCATTGACCGGGGAGAAAATCTCATCGATGTGCAAATTCACACGCATGCTCTTCGAGCCTGATGTTAGATCCAAAACGAAAGGGGCAGAAACAAATTCACGGTAACTGATTTCGTCTCCGGCGTGAATGGCAATCGGTGTGAGCAACTCCGCGCCTTCTGTTCCGGTGGTATCACACTTCCCTTCGAATTTAGCGAAGATGTAACCAGTATTCCACACCCAAAACATGCCTTGTGAACCGGCGACGCTGAGGGCATGAGAACTTGGATATTGCGCCGGGTCCTGGTCCTTGTTGTAGTCACGAGGCACGCCAACACCAAATTTCAACTGTGTGTATTTACCCTTGGGAAGGGTTGCACTGATTTCATTGTTTTCGCTGAAATCAAGCAACATGAAATCTTTGAGTTGGGTTTCAGTTCCATCCTCTGCCACCAGCGTTACGAAGGCGATGTAGTTCATGAGCTTGTCGGCACGCAAGCGATTGCCGAAGTCATCCATATACACCTGCTGCATCACAAAGGGTTGATCGTCCCAAAGGGCATTAAAACTAACGTTCACATCAGCGGTGGTCGTAACCGGTGGTTCCGGTTCGTCTTTACATGACCAAAGGATAACAGAAAGAAAACCAACTAAAAGAAACGTGTTTTTCATGACATCTTCATTTTCAATTCTATACAAAAATAACCGACAATTCCCCTAACACATGTGAAAAATGACCAAAAGCAAACGATCTTCGAAACCAACGTGAACACACCACAGCCATGAATTCGACCGAACGTTTTATCATCATGAAAGCCAGTGCCGGCAGCGGAAAAACCTTCCAACTGGTGAAGTACTATCTGTTCATGGCGCTGAGCAAACCGAAGGAGCCGGGATACTACAAACACATTTTGGCCATCACGTTCACCACGGCAGCAGTGAAGGAAATGAAGGAGCGTGTGATGTTGCGTTTATCCGAATTCGCTGCGGGCAAGGGCGACAAACACCTGGAGCCGGAGTTACTCGAAATGCTCAAGATTTCTCCGGAAGAACTCCTGGAGCGCTCCACCGCGGTGTACAACCACATGCTGCATCACTACCGCGACTTGAGCATCATGACGATTGACAGTTTGACGCATCGCCTGGTGAGAGCCTTTGCGAAAGATCTGAAACTGAACGGCGACTTTTCCATCGAGATGAATGAGCCGCTTTTCAAAGAAAAAATGATCGACCGACTGCTCGATGATCTCGGCATTAACCAAGTGCTTACCGAGTATGTAAAGGAATACTCTCTGAGTAAGATTGAAGACGGAAGCACGTGGAATCCACGCAACGATTTACTTGCGGTTGCGTCTGAACTTTTCAAGGAGGCAGGCGTTGAGCCGTTGAGCCGATTGGCTAAGATTGAGCTGAGTTCCTTCAAAGAAGTGCGCACGAAGATTCGCGAAGAAAACAAGGCGTATGAAGCAACGATGACAGCGCTTGCAGACAACATCTTTCAACTGCTGGAAAAGGCTGATATCACAATGGATGATATTCCCTATAAAAAAGGGGGCTGGATTAGTCTGGTAAGACAGATACAAAAACAAGAATACAAGGCAAAAGTACCCGCGCGTTTCGAGGATGCCTTGGAAGATGAAAAATGGGTCAACGCCACTGCTCTCAGCCGCTTCCAACCCATCGCATCCGAAGTTGGCCACTTGGCAAACGCCATCCGTGAGAACCTAGAGGGCGAAACGTTGGCGCGTTATCATTTACTCGGTCAAATTCAAAAAAATATCGCGCAACTCGGTCTTTCCGATTACATGGCGAGATGTGCAGAAGCCATTCGACAGGAGGAAAACACACTGCTGCTGTCCGACTTCCACAACCTGGTCAATAATATTATCCAAGGCAATGATGCGCCGTTCATTTATGAGCGCATCGGCAATCGATACAAGCACATTTTGATTGATGAATTTCAAGACACGTCGAAAACGCAATGGATGAATTTGATTCCGCTCGTTCAAAACGGCTTGTCCGAAGGCAATCACTGTCTGGTCGTGGGCGATGCCAAGCAGAGCATCTACCGCTGGCGGGCGAGTTACGTGAAGCAATTTACCGACTTGCCCAATGTCCCGGCAGAATTCAACAATCCGCTGGCCTCACGAACGTTTAATGAGAACCACAAGCTCGACCCCTTGCAGTCTAATTTCAGAAGCAGCAAAGCTGTTGTGGAATTCAACAACACTTTTTACAAAGCGTTTGCCCCGCTACTCCGAGAGCATAGCCACGTTTATGACGAGCTAAAACAAAACGCTGAAAGCAAGCAACCCGGCTATGTGAAATTGTTGAATATGCCGGCATCGGAAAAGAAGAAAAAGAAAAAAGAAGGCGACGATACCTCAGAGGAAGAAAACGATAGCTGGAAGATCCAGCTTTTAGACTGTATTCGTGAATGCCGTGAAGACGGATTTCCGTTTGGCGAAATCACCATCCTGGTGCGAACCGGAAAGGAAGGCACGAAATGCGCTGAGTGGTTGCATGAAAATGAGATCGACTGCACGACTAGCGATAGTTTCTTGTTGAAACGGTCCATCCATGTGCGCGCGCTCATGGGCTTTCTCGAATTTTCAGAACATCCCAATCATCATTTCGCCGGATTCGATTGCGTGCAAGCGTTGGCTGAAATTCATCCGGCCATCAATATGGAAGCATTCATAACACATCATATCAAGCGTGAAAAGAGAAAAGTCCACATTGATCTATACACTTTCCTCACACAACACTTCGGTGATTTATCGTCGATCCACCACAGTGAAAGCGTTTTCTCCATGGCGATTGCCGTGATACGAAAACTGAAACTGCAATCCGACAGTGGTGTAGAGTTTCTCCTGAATCACATTAAGCATGAGTGCATTCAGCACAACCTTAATCTGGCCCAATTCATTCAATGGTGGAAAGAGAAAAAG
>CANHYZ010000148.1 GCA_947464885.1 Flavobacteriales bacterium | reverse complement strand
TTTCATTGGAAGGATGGGTGTGTATGAAGCGCTGTGAGGCCATGCATGCGTTGGCGTCACAACTTCCGCGTGAGACGATTCAGTATGGTAGATCATTCTCACATTTCATTATTCATGATGACACTGTTGTTGCGGCGGCTTTTACCAATGGCGATATTGAATATGGAGATTGGTTTATCGGAGCTGATGGCGCGCGGTCTGCCGTGCGCAAAGCGCTCTTCGGACCAACGCAATACACGCCGGTATTGGTCAAGGAAATTCTTGGAACAATTAGTAACAAGGACTTGTTTGACCGCCATCCGCATATGTTTACCAAGTACCTCAGCCGTGATAAAGGACTAGCGATTGGATTCATACCGTGTAATGAGGAAGAACTGATCTGGTTCTTGCAGTTTGACGCAGCATTATGCACAATGGACCTGTCGTCCCCTGAGGCCATATCAGGATTTTGCAAGACTATCGTCAAAGAATTCCCTGATGAGGTGAGAGAGCTTATGGCCTGCGAATCGGTAATGGCCAATTATGTATGGCATACCACGGATTTTGAGGTGCTTCCAACCTTTAACAGCCGCAATGTGCTTCTTCTCGGTGATGCCGCACACGTGGCACTTCCTTTCACCAGCGCAGGTGTTACAAACGCCCTACTCGATGTTGATTGTTTCATGAATGCCATAGCGGAAGATTCATCCTTTGAATCGGCGTGCAAGCGCGTTTATCTCAGTCGCGCACCACAAGTAAGGAATCATGTCAAAATAGGGCGAGAAATACGAGCCAGCTTCTTGCAGGGGTCAGATCGAAGTGTTAAATTGCCTATTATTCAAGATTTGAAAGTACTTGAGCATTGAATCAGGTCTTTTGCTTGAATTACCTTGATTAACCTTTACTACGCTTTTGATCAGCCGGCACATGCGCATAGTGCTTATTCTTGCCCTATCGGTATTATCCGTTAGCAATGGACTCTTTGGGCAGTGCGCATTCAACAATTTATTCTACACTACACTCAATCCAATTTGCCCGGGAACGGTCACTGCGTTTTGCACCTTCGGAGGAGAGTACGTCACAGTAAACGTCGAACTCGGCACCACGTATACCTTTTCAACATGCGGTTCCATTGCGTTCGACTCACAAATTACGCTGTACAATGCGACAGGAACAACGGTTATTGATTTTAATGATGACGGCTGCGGATTACAATCAACGATTACATGGACGGCTACGTTTACCGGACAGGTGCAGGTGCTGCTCGATCGTTTTAATTGTCTGAATCAGAATACGTGCATGGATCTTTCAGTTACCTGTGGTGATACCGCCCCTATTGGTTGCCCGAATGACAACGCACTCATCGATTATGTCGTACCCTTCTGCCCCGGAGAAGTGACCTATACCTGCATGTTTGCCGGGCAAGCGGTCGACGTAGAGGTTACACAAGGCAACATCTATACATTCTCGACCTGTAATTCTCCGACATTCAACTCCGTGCTGACGCTATATGATAACACCGGTGTGCAGGTGCTCAGCTACAACGATGATGCTTGCGGATTGCAGGCAGAGATTGTGTGGCAAGCAACGTATTCAGGCGTGGTGACTTTAGTGTTGGACCAGTACCCGTGTCTTGCGAATTCAATTTGCATGGATGTATTGATTGCCTGCACACCACCAACGGCCGGTGGCGATGGTTGTAACACCAACACGCTACTCTGTCAGAACGTTGCGGGTCCCTTTGGCTTTGGTTCGCCGGGCCCGCCGGTGAGCTCCTGCTTGGATTGGCTAGCAACCTCAGAGTTCGCATACGTATTAATCAATGTGACGACATCAGGGACACTCAATTTGTTGATTCAGGGCGATGCAACAACGGGCTTTTTAGATGTATCTGTTTTTAATATCCCCAATGGCATTGACCCTTGTGATGCCATTCAAAACCCGTTGAATGAACTGGGGTGCAACTACGCGCCATTTTCATCAGGATGCAATCAATTCGGCAACAACTTCCCATGCTTGTCGTCTGTGCCTTCACCCATTGTAACAGCCGGACAAACGCTGATGATTGTTGTGGAGGACTGGCAAAACGGGGAATCAAGTTCTTTTAATCTTCAACTTGGCCCACCACCTAATGCACAATCAGGAGCGGCTACCGCGACAATTCTTCCCGCAGGTCCTTTTTGCCTGAATGCGCCGGTTGCTCAGCTAACGGCTGTCGATATGGGAGGAACGTGGTCAGGTCCGGGAACATCTGCCGATGGGTTGTTCTTAGCCGCGGCCGCGGGCTTTGGAACGCATGCAATCAATTATACGATCGGTCAACCTCCATGCGTAGCAACCGGAAACACTTCGGTAAGTGTGCTGAATGCTCCCCAACCTCAAATTACACTTTCGGATAATGCAATTTGCTCCGGTGAAATCGTAGAGCTTGCCGCCAGCGGTGGTGGCACGTATCTGTGGAATACCGGACAGGCAGATTCAGTTATCGAAGTAGCACCCGGGGTAACAACAAGCTACACTGTAACGGTCACGCTGGCCGGAGGATGCAGCGCAACGTCGACGGAAACAGTTACCGTTCAGCCGGGATTAAATACCTCATCGATTTTCCATAACTGAATAACACTGGCGCAGAGCCTCCTGCCAGGTGAAAGTGGTCAGACCCGTCGCATTCTTCCATTTGCTTATATCCAGCTTCGAATAAGTAGGTCGCTTGGCTTTGGTTGGAAAACGACCGCTCTCAACAGCGTGCACAGGTATATTCATTGCATGAACATCCATGATAGCCCGGGCAAAATCATACCAACTGGCTGTTTCTTCATGGGTATAGTGATAGAGTCCACAGGGAATGGAAACACCTTCGGTATACTTCCTCCGCAGCATGGCCAGTATGTCATGCGCTAAAAGACCTACCCACGTGGGTGAAGCGAATTGATCATTTACGACGAAAAGTTCACCGCGCTCTTTGGCGAGCCTGAGCATGGTGTTATAAAAATTGTGTCCGAAAGTACCGTACAACCAAGAGGTCCGGATGATGTAGTAATGATCGAAAACAGCATCGATCGCGCGCTCGCCCTTCAATTTTGAGAGACCGTAATAATTGAGTGGCTGCGGAAGATCTTCTTCTGTATACGGTCGGTTCAAGGCGCCATCGAAAACATAGTCCGTTGAAACATGCACTAAAAGGGCTTCAATCGATTTGCAGGCTTTCGCCAAATACCCCGGTGCCTGCGCATTTCCGGCTTCCGTGCCTTCATGGTCGTCTTCTGCGCGTTCAACATTGGTATAGGCCCCCGCGTTGATGACAATGTCCGGTTTTAAAGCCGTGATACGCTCAAGCACCCACGATTCCACACTAATGTCCAAATCCGCTCGTTCCCAAAAAGTGAAACGGAATTCGTTGAATTCACCGCTAGCGGCGCGAAGCGCGTGACCCAATTGTCCACCGGATCCAACAACGAGAATATGTTTTAACACCTGTGACACGCTGCTAAGTTAGTATCTCCCAAGCACAAGAATGTCATCCCGATCATGGTATCTTTGTGGGCATGGCATAATCCTTGGCTGCGCGTCAATAAATGCATCACCATGAAAAAGTCAATCACGCTTATTCTGATTCTTTCGGCAATCTTCTTAGGGAAGGATGTCCTGTCACAACGTCGTTCCCCGAACCTGAATATCGGATTACAGATGGCTCAGCCGTTAGGTGAATTCGCGACACACTATGAAGGACTTCCTGCCGGATTCGGCTGCTCATTTTCAATGCCGATATTCCGTTCGCCCATCGAATGGGGAATTGGCTATGCATGGAATAGCATGGGTTCCAGCGATCGCGATATTATCGCATTGATCAATCAAGATTCAATCAACGGCAATGTCTATTCCGAAGGAAAGATGGCCATTCGCAGTTCAAATGGACGTTACCTCGTGCACGCGCGTATTCGGCCCCTTGCCGGAAAAATTCAACCCTATGCTGATCTTTTTAGCGGATTGGAAACCTACAAGACAACTACGTCAATCACACTTGACAATAGTGGATACAGCTCTGAGCTCTCAACAAATCGGGATCACCTGGACATGACCTATTGTTATGGCTGGGCACTCGGATTGCGCTGGAGAGTAGCGCCCGGAATCTATATCGAAGGCCGTTATGAGAACATCAACGGTGGTCAGGTTCAGTACGTCGACGATGAGAGTATCAGCATCAATAATGATAATTCGATTGCCTTTGATTTGAAGGAATCCAAAACCAACAAGGCGGTGTACCAAGTTGGAGTCGCAATCAGCTTCTAGATAAGAAACATAAAAAAAAGCCTCGTCAAGAGGCTTTTTTATTTAGCAAAATTCTTCAAATGCCATTTTCAAATGCTCGGCAATCATATCGGCCGTGCGACCTTCAATATGATGGCGCTCGACCATGTGAACCAGCGCTCCATCTTTGAATAGTGCAATGCTCGGTGAAGATGGTGGATAGGGCAACATATACTTGCGCGCACGGTCGACCGCTTCACGATCAACACCGGCAAAACTTGTCGTCAACTTTGAAGGCAGTTTGCCGGCAGTTTGAACTGCCTTGCGAACACCCGGGCGCATGCTTCCTGCGGCACAACCGCAAACAGAATTCAATACGACCATTACGGTGCCTGCGCTATTCACAGCCTGATCAACGGCTTCAGGGGTCATCAATTCTTCAAATCCCACATTGTCCAGTTCCTGGCGCATGGGGGCTACTAATTCCGGTGGATACATATGCTTTTGTTATTTGGTGCAAAGGTGCATGGAAGTTGTTTCGGTGCAAGCCTTCTGCTGTTAATCATTTAAAACGCTATTGATTAGGTTGCGAATTTCCGGTCCGCTCGAGGGACGAGGTGCATCCGTGCTTACAATTTTTCCGGCCTCATCAATCAAGATGAATCGCGGGATGGAATTGACGATATAGAGCTCGCTAATCGACTTACCTGGCGATTCGTTCTGATGCAATTGCAAGCCGCTCATCGATTCACGCGCAATGAAAGCCTTCCACGCTTCAACATCACGATCGGTGCTGACACTAATGAACGTTATGTTCTTATCGTGAAACTCTTCTTCCAGTGTTTTCAAATTCGGGATTTCACGCTTGCAGGGGCCGCACCAGGTCGCCCATGTGTCGATGTAAACGACTTTACCGCGGTAATCACTCAATTTGGAAGGCTTCCCGTTGGCATCGTAAAACTCTGCGTCAGGAGCAATGCGCCCTTTGTTCAAATGCTCATACTGTGCAGCGTACTTTTTTACCGAAGCAATGAGCTTTTCATCCTTCGAGCATCGCTCGAGCGTAGCTATAAAACCTGACATATCCGCAGTGCCGGAATCCTTAATTATCTGCGGCATCAATTCACTGATCAAAACGCTTTTGTTGCGCTCGATGTTGAGCATCTTGCACAATGCGTCAATGGTGAGTTCGTAGTAATGAATGGCTGACTTATCACTCTCCAATTGGTACTGCTGATTGGCGAGCATCGAAGCCTTATTGAGCGTGAACGACTTGTACGCGGCGTCATAGGCCATCGTCTCATCATTGACGTCCAGCTTATCAATGAAATCGGCGTATGACTTCGGTACAACCGTCATACCCATTTTTGCAGATTGTGTTTGGTAATTGATTAAATCCAACCCCATCTGAAAGTTGTAGATCTTTTTCTCGGAGTTATAAAACGGAGAGATGAAATCATGAGCTGATTTGGCCTTGTCCAACGCTGATAGACGGACGTTTCTCACGGAGTCACGTGCAGTGAAGTATCGCTCACCGGCGAGTGTTCCCGCCTTGTACATGGGATATGCTGCTTGAAAGAGACGTTCTTCTTTTTGACGCTCGATAAGAAAATTGCAATAGGGTGCACTTGAACCGG
>CANHYZ010000147.1 GCA_947464885.1 Flavobacteriales bacterium | reverse complement strand
TGCGCGAGGCGTATCAGAATCAGACGCAGGAAGTGCGTGCTATGCACATTCTCATCAAAGCGGATGCAAACGCGACGCCCGCGGATACGCTCAAGGCGTACAACAAAACAATGGCTATTCGTGAGCGATTGATGAAAGGAGAAGATTTTGCTTCCTTGGCAAAGGCTGTCAGCGAGGATCCAAGCGCAAAGGACAATGGTGGTGACCTCGGTTATTTCACCGCATTCCAAATGGTTTATCCGTTTGAGAAAGCAGCTTACGATACTAAGGTAGGTGAGGTGTCCATGCCGGTGCGCACACGCTACGGATATCACTTGATCAAGGTCGTTGATAAGCGCTCGGCCCGCGGTGAAATCCACGTCGCACACATCGTCGTGAAACCAAAGTCGGAAACCGATGGCGAAGCCAACGCCCAAACAAAGATCAATGAGATTTACCAAAAGAGTCTGAGTGGCGAATCAACCTTCGAAGACCTGGCCTCCAAATTCAGTGATGACCCGACGTCAGCTAAAAAGGGCGGTGAACTCGCTTGGTTCGGTACCGGTAAAATGGTCATTGAATTCGAAGATGCCGCCTACTCACTCAAGAACAACGGTGATGTATCGCAGCCTTTCAAAACATCCTTCGGATGGCATATCGTCAAGCGCCTTGATTACAAGCCACTGCCATCGTTCGAATCGATGGAGAAGGAGCTTAAAAACAAAGTCTCCAAGGATAGCCGCGCTGAACAAACACGCAAATCGTTTGTAGAAAAACTGAAGAAGGAATACGCCTATACCATCGATGAAGCCGAATTAGCCAAGCTCGTTGAGAAGGCTGATTCCAATGCATTCGAAGGAAAACTCTACGTCAATAAAAAGTCGCTCGAAAAGCCACTCATCAGCATGACGGGATTGACGATTACGGTGAATGACTTCAATGAGTACATGCGCACCAAGGGACGCTCCAAGCCAACCATGTCGCCTGCGGATTTTGTAAAGACCTCTGCGCTTAAGCTCGGCGAAGACAAACTGCTGCAACTTGAAGACGCCCGTCTGGAAGAAAAGCACACGGCTTTCCGCCTGCTCATGAAGGAATACCGCGAGGGAATTCTCTTGTTTGAGATGACCGATCAAATGGTGTGGTCAAAGGCTGTAAAGGACACCGCAGGACTTGCTGCTTACTATGAATCAAACAAGGAAAACTTCACATGGCCGGAACGCGCCAATGTCATCATGTACACTTGCTCTTCGCCGGAAATCGCCAAGAAGACCCGCAAGATGCTCAACGCAGGAAAGGATAAATCCACCATCGCCGGCGAATTGAACCAGGAGTCACAACTGAATCTGCAAGTGCAGGAAGGTGTTTTCGCACGCGAAGACAATGCACTCTTGGATAAAACAACGTGGAAGGTTGGTATCAGCGAGGATATTGCCGATAACGGACAAATTGTAATCGTGCAGTTCAAGGAGATTATTTCTCCAACCATTAAAAAACTGGATGAAGCTCGCGGTATGATTACTTCGGAGTATCAGACGTATCTCGAACAGCAGTGGATTACCGAAATGCGCGCAGAGCACAAGTATCAGGTCAACAAAGAAGTGCTGTATACCATCCATTGATGTCGGGATTGAAAGGAATACTGTCTTGCATTGCGCTGTCGGTTGCCATTGTCGCGTGCAATTGGAATAGCGACCGTGCGGAACTCATTGCTGAGATTGGCGGAATACAACTTACCCTGAAGGAGCTTACCGAAGTTATTCCGGACAACTCCTCCGCAGAGGACAGCGCTGCATTGGCCGACCATTACATACAGGATTGGTTCACCAAGCAGTTGATTATTGCTAAGGCTGAAGCGAGTTTGCCGGAGGAGTTGCAATCGTTCGAAGAGATGATTGAGAACTACCGTAGTTCACTCATGATTTACGCCTTCGAACAGGAATGGGTAAGACAAAAATTGGACACCATTGTTACGGATCAGGAAATTGAAGCCTACTACAATGAAAACGAAAAGAATTTTCAGTTGAAGGATTATATCCTGAAAGTGAAATTCACAGCGTTGGCAGCCGATAGCAAAAACATCACTCAAGTCAAGAAGCTTTTCAATTCCACCAAGCCGGAAGATCTGGTGAAGTGGGAACAGCTATGTGTCGATATCGGTGCCAGTTATTTTTTCAATGAGGAGGACTGGATGAAATGGGATGAGTTTATCAAGCAAGCTCCTCTGGAGGTGTATGATATCGAAGGTTTTTTGAAGAAGAAGAAGATGGTGGAATTTGAAAAGGAGAACAACCTCTACCTCATTTCAGTTGTCGATTATCAGCTTACCGGAAGCAGGTCTCCGCTTAGCTTCGAGCGTGATAAAATTCGAAGCATGATCATCAACAAACGGAAATTGGCTTTGCTGGATACGATGCGCAAGGATTTGTACACGAAAGCGGAGCAGGATGGTGAAATAAAACTTTATTACACGAAAAAATGAGAGCATTCATCGGAGTTGTTTTTTTGTGTATGACCCTAAGCGCCCTGGCGCAACCGGGAAAAGTCGTTGACCGTATCATCGGCGTTGTGGGCAACGAAATCATTTTACAGAGTGATTTAGAATCCTCCATTCTGGAGATGACTGAAGGTAAGGGATCCGATGACGCGGCTATGCGCTGCCAGGTATACGAAAATCTGCTCTACCAAAAGTTGCTGTTGAATCAATCGAAACTCGACAGCGTTGAAGTCAGCGACGGTGAGGTACAATCGCAAGTGGAGCGCCGCATCGAATACTTCGTGCAAATGTTTGGAAGCGTTGAAGAGTTCGAGAAGTACTACGGCAAGTCGTCGGCGCAATTGAAGGAGGAATATTTCGACCTGATCAAGGATCAGCTTCTCGTTCAGAAAATGCAGGAAACCGTTACCAGAAACGTGAAGGTTACTCCGGCCGATGTGCTGCGGTATTATCAAACCGTCCCCAAAGATTCTATTCCGTTGATCAGTGAACAACTCGAATACTCGAAGATTCAAATTGATCCCAAGGTTCGCGATAGTGAAGTCAACCGGATCATCCATTTTTTGGATTCTATTCGCTACAACCTGGTCAACGGTAAATCCTCTATGACACTGGAAGCCGCTAAGTGGAGCGAAGACCCCGGTTCGAAGTATAAGGGGGGCTGCTATCCGCTCCAGCGCAAAGGATCGTTTGTTCCGGAGTACGAAGCTGCCGTGGCTAATACCCCTGAAGGTTCTTACTCTCCCGTTTTTGCTTCTAATTACGGCTATCACTTCGTCAAGGTCGTGGAGAAGCGCGGTGAATTCTACGAGTCATGCCACATTCTCATGTCGCCCAAAATCAAAGCGGAGGATCTTGACTTCGCACGCAAGCGACTCGAGGAAATTGAGCCCGCGCTGAAGGACTCGCTCAGCTTTCCTCAAGCTGCTGTAAAATTCAGCACGGATGAGAACACCAAAAACCAAGGCGGTAAAGTCATCAATCCCTCCACCGGCGGAACACGTCACGACGTTGGGTCGCTTACTTCAGAGTTGAATCTGGTGCTCATGGGCATGGTGCCCGGCGATATTAGCGATCCCATTTTGGTAACGGGTGACGACAGCAAACAAGCCTATGCTATCTATCGACTCGACCAGCGCCTGGCGGCTCACGAAGCCAACATGAAGGATGATTATGATGTGTTCAAGCAAGTTGCCGAAGCGCGCGCCAAGCAAGCAGAAACCGATAAATGGGTTCGGAAGCGGATCGCTACAACTTACGTGAAGACCGACCCTGAGTACACGGGATGCACCATGCAATTCCCCTGGCCGGAAAACAAACCTTAACAACTCCCCATGGGCGTAAAGCGCTTGTCGACTTACTTTCGCTTTCCTCCTTTTTAACAGCAGATACTTATGTCAGATATTAAGTTCAGTTCAGACGCCGAAGCGATTGATTCGCTCAAGACACGTTACAACGATTTACAGCGTGAAATTCGTAAGGCCATCGTTGGTCAGGACGAAGTCGTTCGCGATGTGCTGATTTCCATTTTTGGTAATGGTCACTGCTTGTTGGTCGGTGTTCCGGGATTGGCAAAAACACTGCTGGTAAGCACCATCGGAAGGTCGTTGGGATTGTCGTTTAACCGAATTCAGTTCACTCCCGACCTGATGCCGGGCGATATCATCGGTTCAGAAATCCTGGATGAATCACGTCAATTCAAATTCGTCAAGGGCCCTTTGTTTTCGAACATTATTCTTGCCGACGAGATTAACCGTACTCCGCCAAAAACACAATCGGCATTGCTTGAAGCCATGCAGGAACGTAAGGTAACTTCAGGAGGAAAGTCCTATGAATTACCGTCGCCGTTCTTTGTTCTGGCAACTCAAAACCCGATTGAGCAAGAGGGGACGTATCCGCTGCCTGAAGCGCAACTCGACCGTTTCATGATGAATGTATGGGTCGATTATCCTTCGTTGAGCGACGAAATTCAAATCGTAAAATCAACCACAACCAACGCGGTTCCGCAAATCAATAGCGTTGTAAGCGGGCAGGAAATTGCCTTCTATCAGCAGCTGATCCGTAAGATGCCCGTGCCGGATAATGTCATTGAGTATGCCGTGAAGCTGGTTGCCAAGACACGTCCGGGTGGCGAACTAGCACCGGCAATGGTCAATGATTTTCTAAGCTGGGGAGCAGGTCCACGCGCTTCACAATTCCTCATCATCGGTGCGAAATGTGTTGCAGCTCTCAAGGGGAAATACAGCCCTGATATTGAAGACGTGAAGGCTGTCGCGACTCCTGTGTTGCGTCATCGTATCGTGCGCAACTACAAGGCCGAAGCCGAAGGATATACCGTCGAGAAAATTATCTCAGCGCTCCTCTAATTCTCCCGAAACCTGCTGTTTCGAACGGGGTAAATGAATTCCCCAGGGTAGGAGCAATAACGCAAGCGTAAGCGTATTCATCACGTGATTGAATAGCAGTGCGTGTGCGATGACGATCACTGCGCCAACGTAAATGCCTTTGATGCGCATTGAACGAATCATCATCAGCATCGGGAAGAGTGTAGCAAACACTATCAATGTGTAGGTGAATCCGGCCGACATGCTTCCTAGGATTTCTCGTTGTTGCAAAACCCAAGGTCGTATCATCGCATCCTGATGGATGGCATAATAGAAGGTTTGTCCCTGCAGCCATTGCTCAGTCCCCCAAGCAAAACAAGCAAACGCACATGCGAAAAGCACAGATTGCGCGCGCATGAGAGCATGTAGCCAATAGCGAACATGAATGCGTTCGAAGAATGGCGTATGAAGACACAGCCCTATGCTCGCGAAACTCATTGCTAACAAAAGCGGCATGTACTGGAAATAGGCTGCCGGCGCTGCTGCGTAGAGCATCAAGGCCGTTAACCAAGCGCATAACCGAGGCAACACAGCCACAGCAACCGGAAGAAGTGCGAGAACACAAGACAGGATGTGGACAATCAGTATCCATCCCGAAAGTTCAGGAGTGTAGTAAAGCCTGAGTATGGCGTTGGATAGGAAGTCATCCGCATGACCAAAACGGTAAAAAAGATTGTCGACACCCCACAAGAGTCGCCGCTCGGAAAATAACAGGAGCACTTGCAGGAGGAGCAGTACAAAGGGGGCTTGAGCGAGAATCAACGCGCCTTTGCTATGCCCTCGATAGGATGATATGATTATGGCAAGCAACTGTTTCATGGTAAATCGAATGCCGGAAATTCAAGAAAGCTGCGCTGAAACGTGTAGGCTTGATCCGGTGGAGGAGTGAAGCGGTAGTTCAATCGCAGTTGAATGGAATCCGATGCTGTTTGCTCACTCAGTCGTTCCAATCGCACAATGAAGTAAAGCGCTTTGCTGTAGGTGCTGCCCTGGATGATATGATCGAATTGTTG
>CANHYZ010000146.1 GCA_947464885.1 Flavobacteriales bacterium | reverse complement strand
GGAAGGATTGAGTTTTCCCAATCCCGATATGGTGAGTAATATCCGCTTCAGTGCCGGTGGGTTTGCCGCGCGTTATGGCGACAAGATGAGCAGTGTCTTGGATATTCAATATGCGCGTCCCGACAGTGCTTACGGTTCGTTTACGGTGGGATTATTGGGCGGGTCGGTGCATACAGCGGGCATTTCCAAGAAGCGCACCTTCACCCACAACACGGGGATTCGTTACAAGGACAATTCTTACGTGTTTAATTCGCTCGACGTGCAAGGCGATTACAAGCCGCGCTACTACGACATTCAAACCTATCTGACGTGGAGACCCGAACAATACAGCCCATTCGAGTTGAGCTTTTTGGGAAACTATCAGAATAACCGTTATCAGTTTATTCCCAGCACACGCAGCACGGATGTCGGAACCATCAACGAGGCATTGCGCCTGACAGTCTATTTCGATGGTAAGGAAGAGACGCGCTTCGAAACCATGTTCGGTGCTTTCTCTGCAAAGTACAATCCCTCGCCGCAGGCGCAAGTGAGCATCACGGCCAGTGCCTTTAACACCTACGAGACGGAGTATTTCGATATCCAAGGCGCTTACAGTTTGGATGAGCTTGAGCGTGATTTGGGCAGTGATCAGTTTGGCGAAGTGTTGCGTAATCGCGGCGTTGGAGGCTTTTTGGATCATGCACGCAATGCCCTGAGTGCAACGGTACTCAATGTCAATCACCGCGGATTTATCGAGCAGGAAGCCAAGAAGAATGTCTTCTCGTGGGGATTTGATGTGCAGCAGGAATACGTCTATGATAAACTTAGAGAATGGTCGCTGATAGATTCAGCAGGTTATGCATCGCCGCGCCCACCTGATTCTCTCGGCTACACCAATCCAGACGTTCAGCCCAATCAACAGATTTACTTACACGATCGCATTCGCGCCGTGAATGATGTCGATTCACGCCGCATGTCGGCTTATGTGCAGGATGAGAAGCGTTGGACGATGGACGACGGTTCTATCTGGACCGTGAATGCCGGCGCCAGAGCCAACTTCTGGACGTTCAACAATCAACTCGTGGGAGGTCCGCGCGTAGCCATGAGCTACACACCCGTATGGATGCAAAAGCGCAAGCAAGAAGATGGATCAATCGATTCTGTGCGCAAGGATATTATTCTCACGGCAGCCTTTGGCTATTACTGGCAACCGGCCTTTTATCGTGAGATGCGTGGCTTCACCGGGGCAGTAAATCCGGAGATTCGTGCCCAGCGGAGTATCCACTATATCGTGGGAGCTAACTATGTGTTTCAGGCCTGGAACCGACCATTCAAAATCAACTCGGAGCTTTATTACAAGCAACTGCGCGAGCTGATTCCCTACGAAGTGGAAAACGTCCGTTTGCGTTATTTCGCTACCAACAACTCCAACGGATACGCCTATGGTATGGATGTGATGCTCAATGGTGAGTTCATTAAGGACGTACAATCATGGGCGCGACTTTCATGGATGAAAACTGCAGAGGATCTTATCGACGACGAGTACTATCTTTATTTGAATGCCGCGGGTGATACGATCTACAACGGCTTCACGCTGGACAATGTCGCGGTCGACAGCATTCGTCAGGTGCCCGGTTTCATTCCGCGTCCGAACGATCAGCGCGTGAGTTTCAGTTTACTCTTCCAAGACGAGATGAAAAAGAAGCCGTGGTACAAGGTGCTCATGAGTTTCTATTTCTCCACAGGAGTTCCATACGGACCGCCTTCACAGGAGCGTTACCTGGATATTAGTCGCACCCGCAGTTATATCCGAGCGGATATTGGTTTCAGCCGCGACCTGATTTTGGAAAAGAACAAGGATAAAAATTGGTTTAACAGAACCTTCGATCGCGGTTATGTGGCCTTGGAAATTTTCAATTTGCTTGGAACCAACAACATCATCAACCACCAGTGGATTGAAGATGTGAATGGAAGACAATATGGTATTCCGACCTACCTCACCGGTCGACGACTCAACTTACGCATGAGTTTGAGTTTCTGAGGTTGTAATTTTGCGCCACAATTTTTAAGTTATGGATGAAGAACAAATTGAACGCTTGCGTGCCCGTCTCAACGAGATACACGTATGGCCCAGTATATTCATGTTCAAGTTCATCTTGCCTTCTGATCCGGTTCGATTGACGGAATTGAAATTGATTTTTGGTGAAAGCGCAGAAATCAAGGAACGCCTATCAGCCAAGGGCAACTTCACGAGCGTAACCATCCGCGAAATGATGTTGAATGCGGATGACATCTTTGATCGTTATCGCAGCGTAGGAAGTATTAAAGGAATAATCTCACTCTAGCATCATGGATACTCTCAAAGACGTTTTATTGGTTTTTACTGTGGTGTTGCTGGTGTATGTGTTGTATCAGCGACTGCTGAATGTACTTGGCAAAAAGGAAAAGTCAACGCGATACGTCGAGGTCAGCGAGACCATGGAGTGGGAGGGACGTTCACTGAAAATGACGGTTGAATCCTTGCGCCCCATGGAACTGCAGATTGCCATCAAGGGCAACGATGGGCGGGAATTGATGCGACTGTCAGACCGACAACTCGATAAAGGCACGCATGCCATTGAATTGGATTGCGCGGCGCTTACGAAGGGACGGTATTATGTCTGGCTCAAAACACCGTCGCAGGAGTATTCACGTTATTTCGAGATTACCGAATGAAATCGCTGCGCGTCGTATTCATGGGCACTCCGGAGTTTGCCGTGGCATCACTGGAGGCTTTGCATCAGAGCAATCATCAGGTAGTGGGTGTCGTAACCGTGGCCGACAAACCTGCGGGCAGAGGATTAAACATGCAGATGAGCGCGGTGAAGCAGTTTGCGGTAGAACAAGCCATTCCGGTGCTGCAACCGCTGAAACTGCGTGATCCCGAATTCATAGAAGCGTTGAAGGCCTGGAATGCAGATCTATTCGTTATTGTCGCGTTTCGCATGTTGCCCGAGATTGTATGGCAGATGCCGCCACTTGGCTCCATCAACTTGCATGGTTCATTGCTTCCGCGCTACCGAGGTGCTGCGCCCATCAACCGCGCGATTATGAATGGTGATGTGGAAACAGGTGTAACAACCTTTTTTCTTCAGCATGAAATTGATACGGGCCGTGTGATTCGTCGCGAGAAAATTGCGATCTCCGAGGATATGAATGCAGGAGAATTACATGATGTCATGATGCAGGTTGGCGCTCGTGTACTGGTGGAAACCGTCAACACCATCGCTGATGGCAGTGCTGATGCCGTTGCACAAGAGCTGCTTGCGATACCAGGCGAAGGTGTTCCCGCAGCACCGAAGATTTTTAAAGACGATTGTAAAATCGATTGGACGAAAACGGTGCGAGAAGTCCATAATCATGTGCGCGGCTTGTCGCCTTATCCGGCGGCATGGACCGAAATCGGTGGCAAGAACTTTAAAATTTACTGCGGCACGTCGTTGCCGAGTGTCGTGTTGGATTCGGCTTTTGAAACCGATGGAAAGTCCTATCTTCATCTTCGATGCGCTGACGGCGCATACAGTGTATTATCGCTGCAGCCCGAGGGGAAAAAGCGCATGGAAATCGAAGAGTTTTTGCGCGGCTGGAGGCCGAATGCAACTTAAGGGGGGCAGGATTATTGGATTGTAGGATTATAGGATTATAGGATTATAGGGAGCGTACCAATTAAGCATAATACCTCTCAACTAATACCCAGTCCCCAGTCCTCAGTCCCCACTAAGCGCCCCCACTCATTCTCATTCTCTTTCTCATTCTAAAAAATTTCCAGAAAGAGAATCAGAAAGAGAATCAGAAAGAGAACGGCCGCCAAACGTCCCCAGTCCCCAGTCCTCAGTCCCTAGTCCCTAGTCCCTAGTCCCTACTTCCCACTCATCGTCACGACGTACTGCAAAATCAAATCTTCTGTAGGCTTGTCGATTTTGGCTTTGGGAGCCATGCGTTTTACATGCTTGCCCCATTGTTCCTCGTTGTATGCCGATGGGCTTTTTAATCCGTGGCATTTGCCGCAGTTATCTTCATAAAGCATCTTGCCTTGTTGCAACGTAGCGAGTGTTGCTCCCGGATATTTCGCCGAAGCGCGGTTTGCGTCGGCATCAGAAATTACGACGGCTGTTTTCTTCGCAGCGCAAGCTGCTAAAAGAAGCAACGATACCGTAAGGATGGAAATCGTTTTCATAAGTTAGTTTGTTGGTGGAGTTGGTAGTTTAAAGGTAAAGCGCGTCCCTTTTCCAAGGGTCGACTCAATGTGCAATGTCGATTTGTGTTTAGTCAAAAACTCCGAAACCAGCACCATACCAAAGCCTCGTCCTTTCTCGCGATTGGTGCCGCGTGTCGTGAATTGAACCCCTTTGAGGATATTGTCGATTTGTTCCTGATTCATGCCCACACCGGAATCTTGAATGCAAAATGTGATGTCATGCTCATTCGGAGTGGCCGTGATACTGATGATTCCTCCTATGGGTGTGAATTTTATCGCATTGCCAAGCAAGTTGCGAAACACGCTGTCAATCATATTGGTGTCAGCCCAAATACGCAGTTTACCCGGTATGTCCAAGTGAACGATAATGTTTTTGCTGCTCAAGGCATAGTCATTATTGGACAAGAGCATACTGATTAATCGATCGACTTCATACGCTTCCTGCTTGATGTTGAGCTCATCTTGCTGCGTGCGTGTCCACTGAAGCATGTTGTCCAGCGTTTCCAGTGTTTTGGTAGCGTCAATTTTTAAGCTGTGCAAGAGGTTCGCCTGATCTTCTTGGCTCAAGGACATTTGTTCAATGACATCTACTACACCAATCGTCTTTCCGATATCACCACGAATATCATGCGACATCATGGAAAGTAACTTGTCGCGTGTGCGGATGCTACCGAGCATGATTTTATTCTGACGCGCATTCTCGTCGTTCTTTGCTTTTAACTCTTCTAATATCGATTGATTCAGGCGAATCACGGTGAACACGATGTAAAGGCTGAAGAGCAGAGAACCCGATAGGTTGATAATCCAGTAAATGTGAATGCTGCTGTCGATGAGTTTAACATGGTCCTCGTCGTTGTGGAATAGTAAGTAAAGGGGCAAGCTTACGATGCATGCCAGGATGACAAATACACTGAAGCTTTTCTCATGCGCATTGAAAACAATCATGGAACTCAGTGCGAGTGGAATGAGGAAAGCCCACGCAAATACGTGTTCGGAGTAAATGGAGGTAATACCCAGAATGACTCCTAAAACATGCAAGTGCACGATCAGCTTGGAGGCTGTTCCGTAACCATTGCGAAACAAGTACAAATAGATGGGACAACCAATAGCCAGCGATGCGCAAAACAAAGCAACCGGCAATACACCGATAAACAAATCGATGATACACAGCAGCGATCCAAAAAATCCCATTCCAATCAGCAGCAGTGCAAAAAGCCGTTGTGTTTTAATTCCGCTAACGGAACCACCCGGAGGTAAAAAGAAATCAGCTATTCTTTCAAGTCCGAGCTGAGGGGATTGCATAAATGAGGCTTGTGGGGTTTTGTGTGGCGAAATGTAATACAATCCAAAGGAATTTTATAAAGCCGGAATCAGCAAACGGTAACTATCTTGCCGACTATGAAAAACGTGTGGCTTTTAATGACGTCGGTGGTGTTGTGCATGAGTCAAGCGTGCCGCCCCGAAACGAATGAAGCACAGGACTGTCCCACGCCGACGCTGCCACCTGTGGGAGCCATTGATACGTCGTTGCTTTTACTTTCCGATAGCGTGGAGGTATGGCTCGATAGCATGCAGATGAGCAATGGATTGGTAGAAACGAGTTATCAAAGCAATCTGGCTTCACTCTATGACAATGCGCTTTCGGCCTGCGCATTTATGAGTGCCGGTCGTGTTGAAGAG
>CANHYZ010000145.1 GCA_947464885.1 Flavobacteriales bacterium | reverse complement strand
TGCACCAATAACTCAAACGTATGAAAGTCATCGTATTCGGAGCCAACGGACGTGTTGGCGCTCAGGTAGTGAAGCGGGCTTTGGAAAAAGGCCATAAAGTCACCGCATTTGTTCGAACCTCAGAATCCGTCTCTCTGCTTCATCCTAATTTACAGGTGGTACAGGGCGATGCCATGTTGCAACAGGATGTCGAAAAACACATGGCGGGTCAGGAGGCTGTGATCTCTTGCTTGAGTTCCAATGAAATTTCTTACCGATTGGTTTTCATCAATCACATCATCAACGCCATGCGCCGCCATAAAGTGAAGCGCGTTATGGCCATTGGCGGTATTGGCGCTCTGCAAGCCAGTGAGCACTTGAAGGTGTATGAAACGTCAACGTTCCCTCGAGAATATGTTGACCTCACTCAGGCGCACATCCGTGTGCTCGATGCGCTACTCACCAGTCGTCTGGAGTTTACCTTCGTTTGCCCGCCCATGATTGAAGAAGCCGAGCGCACCGGCGCCTATAAAGTTCAGGACAATTATCCCACGCCGGGATGGAAAGTGACCAGCGGTGATATGGCCGATTTTATGGTTACGGAGTTGACCGAACGCAAGCATGTTGGTGTGAAGGTGGGCATTTCGAATGCTTAATCTGCGCTGACTTTTAATTATTGACTTTAAGGATGCATCCGCATCCCCTGAAAATACCGATGAAATACCTTCTCATTTCCACTATGCTGTGGTTCAGTCATCTTGCCTTTGCGCAGGTGCAATTCAATATTGAACTGCAAAATCCAACACAGGAAATCGGTGACGCATCCTGCGAATTGCAGGTGACTAATGGCATTCCACCGTTTACCTATCAATGGTCGAAACGCGATGTTGCGCTGGATAGCCCCGTGTGCAAAGCCATGCAAGAAGGAACCGAGTATACGATAACGGTTATGGACAGCACCGGTCAGAGCGCAGTGCAAACCATTACCGTTCCCGCGGTTTCGATTGAGGAAAAATTGAATCGATGGTTCACGCCATTGGTTGACGCCATGGCCTTGGTGTTGCTTTGGGATCCTTTTGCGGCTTGTGGTATTTACGACCCGGTTGTTTATGATGATCTGGGCAAGGCCGTACTTCACCCCAATGGGGATCCCGTCACGCAGGATTGCTGGCTGGTGGTGGTATTGCTCATTGCTGCTGCGGTTTGGTTTACGTTCTATTTTGGATTTATCAATGTGCGTGGCTTTCGCCATGCGGTTGATATTACACTAGGACGTTACGCCAAGCCCGAGGATCGCGGAGAGGTGTCGCAGTTTCAGGCCCTTACGGCGGCCTTGAGCGGTACACTTGGATTGGGGAACATTTCGCTTGTAGCCGTTGCCATTGCCGTTGGCGGCCCCGGCGCTACATTCTGGATGATTGTAGCCGGATTGGTTGGCATGAGCAGCAAGTTTGTGGAATGCACTTTAGGTGTGAAATACCGTCAAATCGCTGCAGATGGTGAAGTCAGTGGTGGTCCAATGTATTATTTGTCTAAGGGCCTGGCCGCCCGCAAGATGAAAGTGCTGGGTCGTGTGCTGGCCATCATTTTCGCCATCATGTGCGTTGGTGGTACTCTCGGGGGAGGTAATATGATTCAAGCCAATCAGGCGTATGCGCAGGTATCGCAAACCCTCGGTAGTGAGACGATTTCTTCGCTCACGTTTGGAATTGTCATGGCGCTTGCCGTTGGCTTGGTGATTGTCGGTGGCATAAAGAGCATAGCGCGTGTGACGGATAAAGTCGTGCCGTTTATGGTGGTGGTGTATTGCGTGTTTTCGCTGATTATTATTGGCGTGAACGCAGCGCACATCGGTGATGCATTCGGACAGATATGGAACGGGGCTTTTCATCCCGATGCCATGAAGGGAGGCTTTATCGGTGTCATGATGATGGGCTTTCGCAGAGCGAGTTTCAGCAATGAGGCCGGTATTGGTTCGGCGAGTATTGCTCACAGCGCCAGTAAGACAGATCGTCCCGTGAGTGAAGGACTAGTTTCTTTGCTCGAACCCTTCATCGATACGGTTATCGTGTGCACGATGACAGCGCTCGTGTTGGTGTTTACGGGCTATGCGGCCGATCCACAAGGGCTCACGGGATCCACACTAACCAATGCTGCATTCACTCAAGTGTTTCCTTGGTTTGACTGGGTGTTGATGATCGCTATTATATTATTCGCTTTTGCGACAATGATCTCCTGGAGCTATTACGGGATGAAGTCTTGGGCCTACTTGTTTGGTGAACAGAAATGGATCAAACAGTCGTTCAATATTATATTCATGATGTGCACGGTGCTTGGAACGGTTTCCGGTTTGGGCGCCGTTGTCGATTTCAGCGATATGATGATTCTGGGTATGGCGTTTCCAAACATCATTGGTTTGGTGATTATGAGTGGGGAAGTGAAAGCAGACCTGCGTCAATACATGGCCGATCTCAAGGGCGGATTAATTAAACGCTACAAGTAAGCGGTATGAGCAACGTCCGGGCATATGACGGTATCAAGGAAACGGCGGGTCAAGCTGAAGGTGTGCATGATTTTCTCACGCTGGAGCAGCCGTTATCGATAGCCATCAACGGAGAACCGTTTACGCTCACTATGCAAACGCCGGGTGATGAGTTGGATCTCACGCACGGACTGCTGTTGACGGAAGGCGTGCTTAAAAAGGGAGATGATTTGTCTCAAATCGAGATTACAGGAAAAAGCGCTGAAGGGTATACCTCCGCGGTGAATGTTGTGATGGATGAATCGGCGCTGCGTAATGTTCAGCTCAACAAGCGCAGTTTGCTTTCCGTGGCGAGCTGTGGTATTTGCGGGAAAACAGAACTTGATGTGCCCCAGGGAAGGTTGGAGATTTCATCCGATCAGTTGTCTACTGAACATATCGATCGCATGTTTGAAACCATGCAGACCGGTCAGTCTGCTTTCTTGAGCAGTGGGGGATGCCATGCAGCTGCTGCTTTCAATGCAGCTCACGAGCTAATTGTATTGCGGGAGGATATCGGACGGCATAACGCCGTTGATAAAGTGATTGGCGCGCTCTTGCAGGATGGTCGTTTAAAGGATGCGCGTTTTTTACTGGTCAGCGGCAGGGTTTCCTACGAGATTGTGGTGAAATGTTTCATGGCCGGTATTCCAAATCTGCTCGCAGTTTCGGCGCCGTCTTCGCTGGCAGTAGATTTTTGCAAGGAACTGGGCATAACGCTCTATGGATTTTGTCGCCCGGGACGTGCTACGTGCTACAGCCGAGCATAAATAAAAAACCCTTGCATCAATTGCAAGGGCTTTTAAACGCAGGTGTTAGTTTTTCATTTTAAGCTTAAGATCGTTCAGGCTGTCATCCAGGGCGGCAATACGTTGTTGCGGCGCGCTTGCATGATCAACTGGTTGTATGTATGTTGTAGTTGTTGGTGATAGTTCGGAAACATGGACTTTACGCGTGACATCTTGAGTTGCATATCGGCGAGAGTATTCATCAAATCAGCTACTTGGCTGAGTTGTGCATTCTTTTTATCGGGGTTTTGCATCTTTTCTAAGTTTAGGTATTTGTTATTTGAACGCGGGCAGTAGTCACAGGGTTACAGTTTGGGTTAATTTTTTTTTAATGAAGCCTGAAATGGGCCTTTAGTTAAGCGATTTCAATTGAGGCTGCCCCTTACATTCGCAGAAATTATTTCCATTATGCCTAAAGGAGTTTTCCAAGTGCCTGTGCCCGTCAATGAACCCGTGCGCAGCTACGCGGTCGGAACCGCGGATCGTGAGAATCTGTTGAATCAATACCGTGCGATGTACAATCAGGCGCCCATCGATGTGCCAATGTATATCGGTTCAGAACTGGTGCGCACGTCAGACAAGCGCACGATGTCGCCACCGCACGATCATAAAAAGGTACTTGGTCATTTCAACTGGGGAACGAAACAGCATGTATCGCAAGCCATCGATGCGGCGCTCGCAGCGAAAGGCCGCTGGTCGGCACTGGCATGGGAGCAGCGCGCTGCTATCTTTTTGCGCGCGGCGGATTTACTCGCGGGTCCTTACCGCATGCGCATGAACGCAGCAACCATGCTGGCTCAAAGCAAGAATGCGTTTCAGGCGGAAATTGATGCAGCCTGTGAGCTCATCGATTTCTTGCGATTCAACGTAGCCTTTATGCAACAGATTTACCGCGACCAACCGGGCAATCAACCTGGGGTTTGGAATCGCTTGGAGTATCGCCCGCTCGAGGGATTTGTATTTGCCATTACGCCGTTCAACTTTACGGCTATTGCAGCCAATCTCCCCGCCAGCGCGGCCATGATGGGCAACACCGTTGTGTGGAAGCCATCGGATACACAAGTCTACAGCGCGCATGTTATCATGGAACTTTTCCGTGAGGCAGGTTTGCCCGACGGTGTTATCAATATGATCACAGTTGAGGGCAAGGATGCCGGTGACGTGATCTTCAGTCATCCGGATTTCGCAGGACTTCATTTCACGGGATCAACCGGTGTATTTAAGCACTTGTGGAAGGAAATCGGAACCAACATCGAGAAGTATAAGACGTATCCGCGCATAGTAGGGGAGACCGGAGGGAAAGACTTTGTCATAGCACATCCTTCAGCCAATCCGAACGAAGTTGCTACAGCACTCACGCGCGGTGCCTTCGAGTTTCAAGGACAAAAGTGCAGTGCGGCCAGCCGTGGTTACATTGCCAAGTCGCTGTGGCCTGCAGTTAAAGAGCGTTTGATTCAAGATGGTGCAACCATGAAAATGGGAACACCCGAAGATTTCGGCAACTTCATCAATGCCGTAATCGACAAGCGCGCATTCGACAAAATCAAAGGATACATTGAGTATATCAAGTCGCAGCCTGATGTTGAGATTATCACCGGCGGCAATTGCGACGACAGCGTAGGTTACTTCGTTGAGCCAACCATTGTGGTTACTACCAACCCGAAGTTCCGCACCATGTGTGAGGAAATCTTCGGTCCGGTGCTTACCCTTTATGTGTATGACGACGCACAATGGGCTGAGACCTTGCATTTGATCAACGAGACCAGTGAATATGCGCTCACAGGAGCCATCTTATCGCACGACCGTTATGCCATTGAACAGGCTACGCGTGTGCTCGAGGGTGCTTGTGGTAACTTGTACATCAACGACAAACCAACCGGAGCCGTAGTAGGCCAGCAGCCCTTCGGTGGTGCACGCGCAAGCGGCACCAACGACAAGGCCGGCAGCTACCTCAACCTGTTGCGCTGGGTTTCACCGCGCACCATCAAAGAAACGTTTGTATCGCCGGTGGATTATCGGTATCCGTTCTTGGGTTAGGGACTGGGGACTGGGGACTGAGGACTGAGGACTGGGGACTGAGGACTGAGGACTGGGGACAGGGGACTGATGACTGGGGTTACGGAGAGGAGGAGTTGATTTATGATGATTTTTACGAAGTTATTGGAATATTATTCTCCAACTTAAGCATCAAATCTGAGGCAAACGATAGTCAGTACGGAATAATATTCCGAATTGTAATAGAACGAATTTTTCGATAGTTCAAAATTTGTCGAATGAAAACAGATTTTGATAAAATGTCATATGCCTTCGCGCTTTCAATTATAAGGACACACGAGAACTTGAAGACTCGAAAGTTATTTGAACTTGGAGGGCAACTCTTACGGTCTGGAACTGCTATTGGCGCGCTCTATAGCGAAGCCAAGTACGCTCAAAGCCGACCGGATTTCATCAGTAAATTATCTATCGCTCGAAAGGAATGCAATGAGTGTTTATATTGGATAAACCTGTTGCATGATAGCGATTTCATTTCAACTGACGATTACAACCAACTGCATCAAAACGGCATTTCTTTATTAAAGATTTTAACTGCCATGATTCGAACGAGCCAATCAAAACTCACCGGGTCAACGCCAAGCAACCTACACAAGACCTAAGTCCCCAGTCCTCAGTCCCCAGTCCTCAGTCCCCAGTCC
>CANHYZ010000144.1 GCA_947464885.1 Flavobacteriales bacterium | reverse complement strand
ATGAGCGGCTCAACCTGTTTCTCTATTGTAACGTAGATGGAATCCTTGCAACCGGAAGGATTATCCCAATACACATAATACGAACCTTCACCCGCAACTGAAGGATCAAACAACCCTGTTTCCTCGTTTGTTATACCCGCGCCCGACCATGTTCCGCCCGGGACGGCATTGGCTAAAATCACCGGACTATCTGTGGTGCAGAACTGCTGCGGCAGATCTGGAAGATTCGGCGCAAAATTGCGGACCAACAAGGAATCTGTGCAGCCGTTGGTGATGTAATAGATGTAGTTCAATCCGACAGGAATACCTTGAGGGTTCACGGTAAAACCTGTTGTAGAGGATCCGTTAATTCCCGGACCATACCACGAACCTCCGGAAGGAGTCAGAATGCCTGTCAATGCTGTGTCCAGATCGGTCACCGGATCCGTCACGCAGAATGAAATCTCCGTTTTGGCGACATTGGTGCGCACCATCGAAATAGCAACCGTATCGACGCACCCATTGATCGCTTGGTACGTGATGTAGGTTTCCGCATCAGCTGTGAAAGCGGCGGGATTAAATAACCCGGTGTTGGCATTGCTGATAGCGCCATCGGGACTCGCCCAAAAACCTCCGGCAGGAACGGGATTGGGATCAACGACAAAGGGAGCTTCCAACGGACAAATCTCCGCTTCTTCGATAACTCCAACCTCTTTAATGAATATGGAAAAATCGGCCTGACATCCGTTAATGGTGTATTGCAAGGTCACATCACCGGGGGGAGCGTTCGCAGGGGCAATCGAACCGTTGAATGCGCTCACTATGCCGGGGCCTGTCCAAAAGCCTCCCAGTGGGGAGAACTCGAGTGTATCAAGATTTACCGATTGACACAGCGGATCAAGAATGAAGGGCTCTGCGATGCTGTCGATATTCACCAATGTAACGTCCGTGCAGCCATTGATGCTGTATACCACCTGATAATTACCCGATGTCACAGGATCAATAACTCCACCGGGGGTAATATCAATATCCAACCCGGACCACAATCCACCGACAGGAGTGCCATTCACCGTAAACGGCGCACTTCCCGGACATGCAGCAACGGCGAATTGTGCTGCGATAGGATTTACCGTGAATTCCATGCTATCGACACAATTGGCTGAGTTGAAATAAACCGTATGAACACCGCCGCCGGCCAAATCGGGATCATACAAATTCGTTCCGGGAATTACACCCGGACCTGACCATGTACCTTCTGTTCCTGCTTGCAGGAGAATATTGGGCACCGATTGACAAACGGTTTGATCGGCCGTGAAAATGGTAACGTTCTCAATCCCTACGGTAACTGACTTTGTGACTTCCAGCGATGTTTCCAATTCCGTAATTACAACGGTATAGGTCGTTGCTGCGGTTGGACAAACATTTTGAAGGGCTCCTCCCGATCCGATTCCATTGCCCCATTCAAACGCGTAATTGAAGCAACCCTCTGTGACTACCTGAATATTGGTGCACTCACCCGGGCATACAGCGGGCGAATCAGCAAGAAGCTCCGCATTGATCCCGCAGTTGGCAAACAGGAACGATGTTCCCAATTCAAACTCATGTGGACCATTGCATTCATCCGGTATGGTGATGGTCATGTTGATCTGAATGTTGCAATTGAATGTGAACGCGTGATCGAGGTAGAGCGTGATAATATCTGTCATTCCTGCAGCACAGTTCGATTCCACTTGCGTAACCTCGAACGTTTCCGCAGAAGACAACACCTCGAACGTAGCACTTTCAAGCCAATCGCAATCAATCAAATCCGATAGGTTGACATTCACCTGAGCTGCATTGCACGAAGGAATTGTTTGAACAGAAAGTGATGGCGGAATAGGGTCGGGAACCTGTGTGCGCCAATAGGCACTAAATCCGGCCGTTGAAATGCTCGCGTCAGAAGTCAACACCAGCGTCATTGCGCCACTTGTCGCAACCAACTCCCCAGGAGAATCCTGACCGGTGAAGACCCCCAGCAGCAACCCAGCCGTCGAAGCTCCATCATACACCGTTAAAAAATCGACATTCTGTTGCAAGGCGAATGAGCCGAAAAATGTCATGGTAATGATTCCATCAGTGTTGATCACGGTGGTTGTATTCTCATCGAATCCATAGGGACCTGTAAGCCCGCCACTATCGTAAAGTCGCCCGAAACAATTCCCAATCGTAGCATTGGACATGTTAAATTCCGGATAATTCCACTGTCCCATCAGCAATGTTGAAGAGAACACTGCAACGAGCAACAGCGCTATGCGCAAGGATGACATCATATGATTTACTGAATGTACGTATAAAAAATACGGTGCAAATTACTACACATTGACTGCGAACAAGGCGCTTCAGTTGCAGGTATATAACAATGAATTGTCGAATAATGCACCCTGCCCTTTTCACCCCAAAAACGGACCTTGCGTTGTACATTTGCGACTATGTCGGTAAACAAAGAAGTGCGTCGTATAACGACCAATACCCTTCAGGAGATGAAACATCGCGGTGAGAAGATCTCGATGCTCACATCCTATGATTTCAGCATGGCGCGACTGGTGGATGGTGCCGGAATCGATGCCATCCTTGTTGGTGATAGCGCCAGCAACGTGATGGCCGGCCACGAAACCACCCTCCCCATTACGCTCGATCAAATGATTTACCACGCGCAAGGCGTGGTGCGTGCTGCAAAACGCTGCCTGGTGGTTGTCGACCTTCCTTTTGGATCCTATCAGGGCAATTCCAAAGAAGCGCTCAACTCGGCCATTCGCATCATGAAAGAGAGTGGCGCCCATGCCGTCAAGATGGAAGGCGGGGCTGAAATCAAAGAATCTATCCAACGCATACTGACAGCAGGAATCCCGGTTATGGGTCACCTGGGCCTTACTCCTCAGAGCATTTATAAATTCGGAACCTATCAGGTGCGTGCCAAAGAGGAAGCGGAGGCAGAGCGCCTTTTGAGCGACGCTAAAATTCTAGATGAATGCGGATGCTTTGCGCTGGTGCTTGAAAAAATACCGGCCACACTCGCCGCCAAAGTCACCCAATCCATTGAAATTCCCACCATCGGCATTGGTGCAGGATCGGAAGTCGACGGACAGGTACTTGTTATCAACGATATGCTGGGAGACACGCAGGAATTCAATCCGCGCTTTTTGCGCCGTTACATGAACGCAGGCGACCAAATTCACGACGCCGTTACACGCTACGTGAGTGACGTCAAATCCGGCGAATTCCCCAACGAGAAAGAACAATATTAATCGCCCTCAACGCAGCGACAGGGCATCGCATCACTCCCCAAGTAACCATGGAAAACGCACAACCTTCCGGCAAAGGCACACGCGACTGGCGCCAAGCCCCGAAAGAACCGATTATCATGAGCACCGTAGAGAACCTGCGCGTGCTTTATGAAGACAATCACCTGGTCATCGTTAATAAGCGGAACTCGGACATCATCCAAAGCGACATCAGTGGCGACCGCACCCTGTGCGATACCGTGAAAGGATATGTCAAGGAGAAATTCAATAAACCCGGTCTGGCATTTATTGGCACCGTGCACCGCCTCGACAGGCCCGTCAGCGGCATTGTAATCTATGCGCGCACCACAAAGGCGCTCAATCGCCTGTCCAATATGTTCAAGTACCGCGAGGTACAAAAAACGTACTGGGCTGTCGTGAAAGGTACCCCGGAAGAAGCGGAAGCGAAAATTATCAACTATTTGTGGAAGGATCAAAAACTCAACAAGACCTTCGCATTCAAAGAGCCAGGTCCGGATCGTAAAGAGTCGGAATTGAGCTACAAGGTAGTTGGTGTGGGCGACAACTACACCTTTATTGAGGTTTATCCCAAAACCGGACGCCACCATCAAATCCGCGCCACCCTGGCCAGCCTCGACTGCCCCATCAAAGGAGATATTAAGTACGGCGCCAAGCGCACCAACGACAATGCTTCCATACATCTTCATGCACGCAAGATTGAGTTCCTCCATCCCGTCAAAAAAACACCGATTACGGTAGTGGCACCACCACCCGAAGATGCTTTATGGAATGAGTTTTTGCGCATCTCATTCGAGGTCTGATTGCAAGGATCCATAGCTCGATGAGTAGAACGCTTTCGAGCACTCATACACGCCCCAATGTTGAAAAACGGTTTCAAAACCATGACTTTATCCTTTCTGTAGGCCACAGTCTTATCTAGATTTGCCCACAGTATTGATTATTTATAAACACAATTTAAACCGCATGAAAAAGAACAGCTTCTACTTTCTCGCAGCTGTAGTTTGCGCTTCCATCGTTGTGGGATGCGCCAATCTGAAGTCCATGGAGAAGGCTGCCCAGGAAATGGGAATCAAGTCCAATCCAAACCCACTTGAAGTACACGGAGACACCGTAGCGCTAACCGTTACCGGTAACTTTCCTCCAAAGTATTTCCCTAAGAAAGCCAGCATTGAAGCTGTGCCTGTGCTTGTGCATAACGGCAAAGAAACACGCTTCAAGTCGAGCTACTATCAGGGCGAACAAGCCGTAGGAAACGGAACCATCGTTCCTTTCAAGACAGGCAAGAGCTTCACCTACAATGACCGTGTTGCCTACACTCCGGAAATGGAAAGCAGCAAACTGGAATTGCGCATCCATGGTAAACAAGGCAAGAAGGAAGTTGACTTCCCGGCATTGGCAATCGGTGAAGGTGTTATCGCTACGCCTTACCTGATGAAGAATGATGACAAGTGCACATGGAGCAAAGACAATTTCGTGCGCACATTGAGTTACACCAATGATAGCACGCAAATCAACTTTGACTACAACTCTTCAACGTTGAAGCCGGCTGAACTCAAGCAAGCAGACGTGGCCAACCTTGGCAAGTGGATGCAAAGCGTAGCGAGCAACCCTGCTCTGGTCATCAAGAAAATCGAGTTCACATCTTACGCTTCTCCGGAAGGGGAGATGTTGCTCAACGACAATCTCGCCAACGAGCGTGCTGAAGCGGGTAAAAAGGCCTTCATGGATCTCGCTAAGAAAATGAAGTTGACCAACGCAACAGAAAACCTCTTTGCATTGACGCCGAAAGGTGAAGACTGGGAAGGTTTCCGTTCAGCAATGGAATCATCGAACATTGAAGACCGTAACATCATCATCAACGTTTTGAAGATGACTAGCGACCTTCAGCAGCGCGAGCAGGAAATCAAGAACATCTCGAAGACTTACACTGAGATTCAGAAAGACATCTTCCCAAGCCTTCGTCGTTGCCGTATCCTGGTGAACTACGATCTTCAAGGCTACAGCGATGAAGAGCTCGTTCAAATCGGCTCAACCAATCCTGCTAAATTGAAGTACGAAGAAGCGATGCGTGCAGGTTCACTCATTGAAGACCTCAACAAGAAGGCTGCTGTTTATGCTGCTGCTTGTGCCCTTCCTGACGCGGATTACCGCTCATTCAACAACCTTGGTTGTGTGTACTACATGCAAAACAAAATGGCTGACGCTCAAACTAACTGGAGCAAAGCCTATGGTATGAAGAAGTGCGCTGAGACTGCCAATAACATGGGTATCTCTACTCGTGTGAGCGGCGATCGCAAGGGTGCAATGACCTACTTCAACGAAGCAGCAGGTTCTCAGGAATCCAGCTACAACAAAGGCCTTATCGATATCCAAAACGGTAATTACGCCGGTGCTGTAAGCAAAATGGGAAGCTACAAAACGTTCAATTCTTCGTTGGCCAAGTTGCTCAACAAAGACAATGCAGCGGCTAAGTCGGATATCGACGCCAGCGGCGACAACTCAGCACTTGCTGATTACTTGCGTGCTGTTATCTGCGCCCGCAACAGCGACGGTGCAGGTGTTGGTACCAACTTGCGTAACGCGGTTCAAAAGGATTCAGCTCTTGGAGAGAAAGCCAAGCGCGACCTAGAATTCCGCAACCACAAGGATCAAACGAATTTCTAATATTCACGATATTAAAAAAAACCGCCCTCGTGGCGGTTTTTTTT
>CANHYZ010000143.1 GCA_947464885.1 Flavobacteriales bacterium | reverse complement strand
CAGAGTATTGAGAAGTCAAAAGTGAAAATCTATGGCGCTTGAGATTCTCAAGGAATTGCATGATATTAAAACATCCATTGATGAAATTGATGGGTTCATCAGCGATCATGCGAGCTATAAGAAGTTTTTAGAGGATAGGAGAACGGTTTACGCTGTTGAGCGCAAACTGGAGATAATAGGTGAATGTGTCCTGCGCATCATGCGTAAGGACCCCTTTACTCAAATAGAAAATGCCAGACGCATAGTACAATTTAGAAACCGAATTGCGCACGAGTACGATCGAATTGATTACACCATTATGTGGTCAATCCTTAAGAATCATTTACCCTTGCTCAAACAAGATGTACTTTTGCTACTAGATAAATTAGACGATCCGAATGTCCGATAGCCTCGTCATCATACCCACCTACAACGAAAAGGAAAACGTCGAGCGTATGCTGCGCACCGTGTTCGCCTTGCCGAAGGCGTTTCATGTGTTGATTGTCGATGACGGTTCGCCCGACGGAACGGCGCAAATCGTGAAAGGATTGCAGGCGGAATTCTCAGGTAAGTTGCACATCTTGGAGCGCAAGGGAAAACTGGGTCTCGGTACAGCTTATATCGCAGGATTCAAATGGGCGCTGGAACGTGCGTATGAGTTCATTTTCGAAATGGACTGCGATTTCTCCCACAATCCGAAAGACCTCATCCGCTTGTATGACGGATGTACGGTGCAGGGCGGCGATATGTCGGTAGGTTCGCGCTATGTGAAGGGCGGTAAGGTGGCCAATTGGCCGTTCAAACGATTAGCTATGAGCTTTGGTGCTTCGGTTTACGTTAACAGCATCTTGTGGTTGGGCGTACGCGATTGCACCGCGGGCTTCGTTTGCTACCGCAGAAAAGTTTTGGAGACCATTGATTTGGATAGCATTCAGTTTATCGGCTATGCGTTCCAGATAGAAATGAAATACAACACCAATCAGCTTGGATTCAAGATTGTGGAAGTCCCGATTACGTTTGTGGACCGCGAATTTGGAACAAGCAAGATGAGCATGAATATTTTCAATGAAGCAGTCCTGGGCGTGCTGAAGATGCGCTTTAGAAGGGTTTCACGTAAGCATCAATCCTAATTATGAAAACGACACTCATTCGCAACGTCTCTGTAGTTAACGAAGACGCTATCCGCTTGTGCGATGTGTTGATTACCGGCCAAACCATCACCCGAATTTCGGAAGTGGGTACTGCGCAAACCGAGGCTGACGAAACCATCGACGCCACAGGAAAATACCTGCTTCCCGGACTGATTGATGATCAGGTTCATTTCCGTGAACCGGGCCTCACCCACAAAGGTGATTTGTACACCGAATCGCGCGCAGCCGTTGCCGGAGGCATAACCTCCTATATGGAAATGCCCAACACGTCGCCGCCCGCCACCACCATTGAACTGCTCGAGCAGAAGTACGCGCGCGCCGCAGAAGTGTCGCTGGCGAATTATTCCTTCTTCATGGGGACATCGAATGATAACCTGGATGAGCTGCTCAAGGTTGATCCGAAAACGGTTTGCGGCGTGAAGATTTTCTTGGGAAGCAGCACAGGCGATATGCTTGTGGAGAGCTGCGGAATTTTGAATATGATTTTCGCTCAAGTGAAGACACTTGTTGCACTGCATTGCGAGGTGGATCCGATGATTAAGTCCAACCTGGCACGCTATAAAGCGAAGTACGGTGATGATGTGCCGGTTACTGCGCACCATCTCATTCGCGATGAAGCGGCATGTTATGCATCATCTGCAGCGGCCGTTGAAATGGCTAAGCGTCATGGAACGCGTCTGCACATCCTGCATATCAGTACGGCGAAGGAGCTTGATTTATTCCGCAACGATATTCCGTTGAAGGAAAAGCAAATCACGGCAGAGGCCTGTACGCATCATTTGTGGTTTACCAATGATGACTACGCAACCAAAGGCAATTATATCAAGTGGAATCCGGCCGTGAAGACTGCCGCCGACCGCGAAGCGATTCGCGCCGCGGTCAACGACGACCGTATTGATGTGCTCGCTACCGATCACGCGCCGCACACCATCGAGGAGAAAGAGCAATCTTATCTGAATGCTCCGAGTGGCGGACCGCTAGTGCAGCATGCACTGGTTGCTTTGCTAGAGCTGCATCATCAAGGAGTTTTCACGCTGGAAAAAATTGTGCGCAAATCATCGCACAACGTCGCCGATATGTTTGCCATCGATAAGCGCGGATTTATTCGAGAAGGTTATTTCGCCGACCTCGTGTTGGTGGACTTGAATGATCCATGGCAAGTGACTAAGGACAATCTGCTTTACAAGTGTGGATGGTCACCCTTTGAAGGACAGGTGTTCACCAGTAAAGTGATGACGACTTGGGTGAATGGTCATAAGGTGTACGATAACAGCCACATTATTGAAGGCAGTTTGGGCAGCCGTTTAACATTTAATCGATGAAGAATCTGATTGTTGCCATAGCGCTGTTGACGTTGCTGGCTCTTTGCAGTTGCGCAGATAAGCCTGCAGCCATTGCGGCGCCCGATAATCTGCTTCCGCGCGATACGTTTGTCACAGTGCTCACGGAAGTGCGCTTACTGGAGGGCGCATACAGCACAAGTTATGAGCGTGTGGATACATCAGAGTTTCCCATTACAGCGCATTACAATCGGCTGTTTGATCGTCATCACATGACCAAAGAGCAATACCTGAACGCATACGATTACTACAGTTTGAATGCGGAGGAGATGCTGGAAATCGAATCGGATGTTGCGCTGCGATTGGAGCAAATGAAATGGAGCCGCGATTCGGTGGCCGACGTTTCGCGCTAGTTTCTTCCTTTCTGTCGGAGGTTATAGAATGCGGCCGTCTGGCGAATTGCGTCTTGTATCGGAGTGAACGGTGCGCTATAGATTTTCCGAAGTTTCTCGTTATTGAAGTAAAAACGAACCGCAGCATTGCGCACGGTTTCGGCGGTCACCAATGCTTTTCTTCCACCGAGCATTTCGCGCAGTGATTCAACCCATCGCGCGGTGTGCATCATCCACGGTTTCGCTTCTATGGAGGGTACGCGCACCCCGAGCGCTTCTGCTGTGGATTGAAACAATTCTTTCATGGAGAGATTTTCACTCACCAGAATGTAGCGTTCTGCGTTTATACTCGACAGTGTGAGCTCAACAATGATGTGCGCGCAGTCTACTGCGGCGATGAATCCGCTGCCTCCCGGTGGATAGAACATCATGCCTTCGCTGATTTTCAGAAAGAGGCTCGGACTGCTGCGGGTGAAATCGCCCGGACCGACGATGAAGCCGCAGTTGAAAGCCATGCCGTCAAGTCCCTCGTGAATGCCGCGCCAGAACTCCATTTCTGAGCGCTGCTTGGTGATGGCGTAATGCGTATTGAAATCGCCATCCACCCATTCCGATTCTTCATCCACGGTGTCATTGTTCTTGGCCTTTCCAATGGCCGCGATGGAACTTACAAAGCCGACCTTGATGCCACCTTGTTGGAGTGCAACGTTGATGACATTCTCGGTGCCTTCGACGTTGATGGCGTACATCGTTTGGCGATCATCGGGATGATACGACACGATGGCGGCGCAATGAAAGACGCGCGAGCATCCTTCCATAGCATCGATGAGAGAATACATATCGAGCACATCGCCTTCGACCCAATCGATCTTCGAAAAATGGGGGGATTGATAAAAGTCGAATACGCGCGACACCATGGCGATGTCGCTTTGAGAGCGTCGAAGCGCACGCACTGATTCACCGCGTTTGAGCAGTTCAATCATGATGTGCGTTCCCAACATCCCGGTGGCTCCCGTAATCAAATTCATACCGTGGCGAAGGTACTGCCGGAGTGGCCTTATTCCATTTTTCTAGTTGCATGGTGTGGGTTGTTATTAGGTGTTACTTTGCATCCCAATGCCGGCTCCCGAACACATCGAACATCTTGTGCGCCTTTTACCCGCTGATCCGGGGGTTTATCAGTATTACGATGACAAGGGTGATTTGCTTTACGTGGGCAAGGCCAAGAACCTGAAGAACCGTGTTTCCAGCTATTTCAATAAGAATCAATACGAGAATGGCAAGACGATGGTGCTCGTGCGCAAAATCGCCGACATCAAGTACATCGTTGTTGAAACCGAGTTGGATGCGCTCTTGCTGGAAAATTCGCTGATTAAGAAGTACAAGCCGCGTTACAACATCATGTTGAAGGACGATAAAACGTACTCCAGCATTGTGATTAAGAAAGAAGATTTTCCGCGGGTGTTTCCCACGCGTCAGGTGATACGCGACGGCTCGGAGTATTTCGGTCCGTATCCATCCGGTCGTACGATGCATGCCGTGCTGGATTTAATTAAGAAGTTGTATCCTTTGCGTACGTGCAACTTGGCATTAACGCCGACCAATATCAAATCAGGGAAATTCAAGGTATGCCTGGAGTATCATTTGGGAAACTGCAAGGGTCCGTGCGAGGGAAAGCAGTCGATGGAGGATTACGACCGCGGTGTGGAAGCGATTCGGAAAATCCTGAAGGGTAATTATGCCGATTTGGTGCGCGATCTGAAGCAACTCATGCAGGAGTTTTCATCGCGCTATGAGTTTGAACTAGCGCAGGAAGTGAAGGAAAAAATGGAAGTGCTCGAAGGCTTTCAAGCCAAGAGTACCATTGTGCATCCGAGTATCCACGATGTCGATATATTCAGCATCTCGAGCGACCCGCAGGCGGGTTATGTGAATTTCATGAAGGTGAGCAATGGTGTGATTGTGCAGTCATACACAACGGAAATCAAGAAGCGTATGGATGAGTCGGATGCCGAGTTGCTCGAGTTCGCTATCATTGATATCCGCGAGAAATTCCAGAGTCAGTCGAAGACCATCTTTTTGCCTTTCGAGCTCGAGCTGGATTGGCCCGGGGTTGAACTCCATGCACCGCAGCGAGGCGACAAGCGCAAGTTGGTGGAGCTTTCTGAGCGCAACAGCACGCATTACATGCTTGATGCGCAGAAGCAGGCGGAGATGGTTGATCCTGAACGTCACGTCAACCGTGTATTGGAGACGATGCAAAAGGATTTGCACTTGAAGGAATTACCGCGTCACATCGAGTGTTTCGATAACTCAAACATTCAGGGAACGAATCCCGTGAGTGCATGTGTTGTTTTCAGAAATGCAAAACCCAGCAAGGCGGATTATCGCATCTTTCATCCGAAAACGGTGGAGGGGCCGAATGACTTTGACACTATGAAGGAAGTGGTGTTTCGTCGCTACCGTCGCATGCTCGATGAAGGTGAAACACTGCCGCAGCTCATCATCATCGATGGTGGAAAGGGCCAGCTGAGTGCGGCCATTGAGAGTTTGGTAAAGCTTGATTTATATGGGAAAATCGGCATCATTGGCATCGCCAAACGCCTGGAGGAAATCTATTTCCCGGGGGATAGTTTGCCCATCTATCTGGATAAACGCAGTGAGTCGTTGAAGCTTATTCAGCGTTTGCGTGATGAGGCGCATCGTTTCGGTATCACCAAGCACCGCGACCGCAGAAGCAAGGATGCTATCCGTTCGGAGTTGACCGACATCAAAGGTGTAGGCATGCATACTACCCAAGCGCTCATTCATCATTTCAAGACCGTTCAAGCGGTGAAGGAGGCAAGTTTGGAGGAGTTACAGAAGGCAGTCAATAATAAGATGGCCTTGGTGATCTTTAAGCATTTCAATGCCAACTTAGAGGAATAAAAAAAGCCGGGTATTACCCGGCTTTTTCATTTTTCAATTTATCTAAATCAATGTTGAACAATCAAGCGCATGCTTGCTGATCGTTCTCCTTGTTTCAGGCTGATGATGTATACGCCATCGGTGAGGGACGCTGTTTCCAATTGATTGTTGAGTAAGCGCTCTTCACGAACGATGCGGCCGCTCACATCCGTGATGGTAACTTCGGCTTGCGTAGCCCAACCGGCAATCGTCACGCGGTCGTTCGATGGGTTCGGATAAAGCGAGAATGACGGTGTCATTTCGATCACGGATTG
>CANHYZ010000142.1 GCA_947464885.1 Flavobacteriales bacterium | reverse complement strand
CTGTGGAATCCGTGCATCCACATGTTTGACATGAGCAGTATTCGCAGCTACCGTCGTTGAAAGCAGCGGCCGAGTTGAAGTTGCACGCCATAACGTCTGTACATCCACCCACTCCGATGTTGCTGTTACCCCAAACGTAAGTCAAGCCGTTAAAGGGTTGTACAGTGCTTGAAAAAGCGCAGTTCGCTTGATTGGATGTTCCTGCAGCTGAAGGAAACCAGGTTTGATCGATGGTTACACTTCGGTTGGCTACTTGTTCGGGCCACGCGCCTGTTCCAACACGAAGACCAACCTGAGCGAAACCAACGGATGTCGCGATGTTGTTCATTGGGCCGTATACAAACGTGATGACGGAGTCGTAAGGCAACAGGTGCGCCTGAAAGGAGAAGCTTTCGCCGTTAACGCCGTAGCGACGAACATTCTGCCACTGCACGTGTGTGCCGGAATTGTCGATGGTGTAGCTAATGCTCGACGTAGCATCTACGCTCTGCAAGTCGCGTCCGAAAGGCGAAATGATTGGGGTTTGCGCAGTCGACGACAGAGGATTGTAGAGCGTAATACCCGCTGCTGATCCGAGCGATATGAATCCATTGGAATTGATGTACATGGTGGTGTATTGTGCACCCCCCATGGAAAATGCCGGAATGGTAATGGCCGGCGAAATCACGTCATCGAATGATGCGGTAAATACGGTGGTGTTGTTCTCCAGCGGCGTGTAAAAGCCTTGTAATTCTTGACTAAACGCATAGTTCAGCGGAGCCTGGGCAAAGCTGATAGCGGAAATACAAACGGCAAGAAGTGTAAGAAGTACTGTTTTTTTCATCGTCAATGGATTGGGTAGCAAATATTGCGGTTTTATGCCAATGATAGTCCACCGCTGCTGCCAAAAGGTTGCTTGCTCTTGAAAGCCTAGGGTTGCGGATCCGCCTCGCCCTTAGTACTTTCGCGCCGCTATGCAGAATTCAGACGACAAACTCAAGAAAATCATTTCGCACTGTAAGGAATACGGTTACGTGTTTCCATCGAGCGAAATCTACGACGGCCTCAGCGCTACCTACGACTACGGTCAGTATGGTTCGGAGCTGAAAAACAACATCAAGGAATATTGGTGGAAGGCCATGACGCGTCTGCATGAAAACATCGTGGGTATCGATGCTGCCATCTTCATGCATCCTACTACCTGGAAGGCCAGCGGACACGTGGATGCATTCAATGATCCGCTCATCGACAACAAAGACTCGAAGAAGCGTTACCGCGCCGATGTGCTGTTGGAAGATTACATCAAGAAGCTGGAAGCCAAAAACGACAAGGAAGCTGAGAAGGCGAAGAACAAGTTTGGCGATGCATTCAACGAAGAACAATTCCGCGCAACCAACCCGAACGTGTTGCGCAATCAGGAGAAAATAAACAACGTGGAGGGCCGCATGAAGGCCGCTCTGGAAGCTTCCGACCTAGTCGGTTTAAAGCAACTCATCGAAGACCTGGAAATTGCCGATCCGGAAACAGGCTCACGCAACTGGACGGAAGTACGTCAGTTCAATCTGATGTTCTCTACCGAAATCGGCTCTGTAGCCGGCGATGCAGCTACCATCTACCTGCGTCCTGAAACAGCGCAAGGTATATTCGTGAACTTCCTCAACGTGCAGAAGAGCGGCCGCATGAAGATTCCGTTTGGAATCGCGCAAATCGGTAAGGCCTTCCGCAACGAGATCATCGCTCGTCAGTTCATCTTCCGCATGCGCGAGTTTGAACAAATGGAGATGCAGTTCTTCATCAAGCCGGGCACCGACGGCGAGTGGTACAACTACTGGAAAGACGCGCGCATCAACTGGCACAAGGCCTTGGGCATGGGTAATGAGAACTACAAGTTTCACGACCACCTCAAACTGGCGCACTATGCCAACGCCGCATGCGATATCGAGTTCAACTTCCCGATGGGCTTCAAAGAGCTTGAGGGTATTCACTCCCGCACCGATTTCGACTTGGGCAACCACGAGAAATTCTCAGGCAAGAAACTGCGCTACCACGAAACGGAAAGCGGTGAAAGCTATGTACCGTACGTGATTGAAACATCGATCGGCCTCGATCGCATGTTCCTTGCTACGCTCACGTATGCCTATAACGAAGAAACATTGGAAGACGGTTCAGAGCGCGTTGTGCTTCGCATTCCACCGGCACTGGCGCCCGTGAAAGTGGCAGTGTTGCCGCTGCTCAACAAAGACGGGTTGCCGGAGAAAGGACGTGAAATCGTTGACCAACTCAAGCTGTACTTCAACTTACAATACGACGCGAAAGATGCCATCGGTCGCCGCTACCGCCGCCAGGATGCCATCGGCACACCCTACTGCATCACCATCGACCACGACACCCTCACCGACAACTGCGTCACCATCCGCGAGCGCGACAGTATGCAGCAAGAGCGCGTGAGCATCGACCGCGTGCGCGAGATCGTAGAAGCGAAGGTGAGTATGAATGTGTTGCTAGGGAAGCTCGTCTAACAGCAGGCTCCTCAACAAAATCAGTCGTAAGGACGCACTGCTGTGCGTCCACAAACTGCATCCTCACACGGGGATCTGTCTTAAGGACGCACTGCTGTGCGTCCACAAAACTGCATCCTCACACGGGGATCTACAGTAAGGACGCACTGCTGTGCGTCCTCAAAACTGCGGACCTCAATAGAATCAGTCGTAAGGACGCACTGCGTTGCGTCCTTAAGCCTAATCCATAAAAGGGAGACCTCTTGTAAGCACCCACTGCTGTTCCCGGGCGCAGCCAAGGGCAGGGCTAGTTGCCTATTTCCGACATAAACTTAATCCGCATCAATCGTAACGGCTCCTCCTCATAGTCGCCGTCGAAATACTCTTCTGCGGCGCGGATCTCGTCGGTCTCGGATTGCATGAAGTACTCCATGATTTCGTCTTGCTGATCTTCGTCGAGCTCCTCGTCAATGAAGTATTGAATGTTGAGCTTGGTGCCCGATGAAACAATGGTTTCCAACTCCGTAGTCAGTTCGCCCATGTTCTTGCCCAATCCTTTCGCGATATCAGGAAGCGGAATGCGCTTATCGATGTTTTGTATAATCTGAACCTTTTGAACGCTCTTGATGCCGGTCGACTTCACCACGAAGTCAATCGGACGCTCAATCTCATTATCATTCACATAGTTTTGAATGAGATCGATGAAAGGCTGACCAAACTTCTGTGCTTTTCCTTTGCCTACACCACCAATCTGAGCTATCTCGTCGAGCGTGATGGGGTATTGCGTGCACATTTCTTCCATGGCCGGGTCTTGCACCACGACATACGGTGGAATGCCTTTCTCTTTGGCTATGCGATGGCGCAGGTCTTTCAGCATTTTGAAGAGGGTCTCGTCGACCGCACCACCACCCTGTTTTGGGATGACCAAGTCGTCGTCATCGGTTTCGCCAATCTCTTCTTCTTTCACCACCATGAATGGCTGCGGCTTTTTCAAAAACGCTCTGCCTTCTTCGGTGAGCTTCAGTGTGCCGTAGGTTTCGATTTCCTTGGTGAGCAGGCCGCGCACATACATCTGACGTACAATGGCGTTCCAGAATTTCTCATCGTGCTCTTTGCCTTCACCGAAGTGCTTGCTGAGGTTTCCTTTGTAGGTAGTGACTTCAGAATTCTTTGTGCCTGCGATGACCTTGCAAATGAACGCAGCCTTGTGCAGTTCCTTGAACTCCATAATGCAATCCAAAATCATCTGGACTTTTTCGCTGCCATCGAACTGCTCTTTCGGTGAACGTGAATTGTCGTCCATGCCGGCGCCTTCGCCATTCACGGGATCCCACTCTTCACCGAAGTAGTGCAGTAAGTACTGACGACGGCTCATCGATGTTTCAGCATAAGCAATCACTTCCTGCAAAAGCAACATGCCCACTTCCTGCTCGGCTACAGGCTTGCCCTGCAAAAACTTCTCGAGCTTCTCGATGTCTTTGGGTGAATAGAAAGCAACACACACACCCTCACCGCCATCGCGACCTGCGCGACCGGTTTCCTGGTAATAGCTTTCGAGACTCTTGGGAATATCGTGGTGAATCACGAAGCGCACATCAGGCTTGTCGATACCCATACCGAAGGCGATGGTTGCGCAGATGACATCCACATCCTGCATGAGGAATTTATCCTGCACCTTGCTGCGTTGCCCGCCGTCCATACCGGCGTGGTAGGGCAGCGCTTTGATGCCGTTCACTTGCAAGAGCTCGGCAATCTCTTCGGTCTTCTTTCTGCTCAGGCAGTAAATGATGCCGCTCTTGCCGCTGTTGGCTTTGATGTATTGAATGATTTGCTTGCCTACGTTGTTCTTCGCGCGAATCTCGTAATACAAGTTGGCGCGGTTGAAGGAAGCCTTAAACAACCTCGCATTCAACATGCCGAGGTTCTTCTGAATGTCTTGCTGCACTTTCGGCGTTGCCGTTGCCGTGAGCGCCATGATCGGACAATCGGCAATCTGTTCAATGATGGGACGCAAGCGACGATACTCCGGACGGAAGTCGTGACCCCATTCCGAAATACAGTGAGCCTCGTCGATCGCCACGAAGGAAATATTCACGCCGCGGAAAAACTCTACGTTCTCATCTTTATTCAGTGACTCGGGAGCCACGTACAAAATCTTACACTTGCCGGTGAGGATGTCGCTCTTCACCTGATTGATCTCGGTCTTGTTGAGCGATGAGTTGATGAAGTGTGCCACGCCATCGGTTTCAGAAAAGCCGCGCATAGCATCCACCTGGTTTTTCATCAACGCGATGAGGGGTGAAACGACGATAGCGGTTCCTTCCAGCATCAGTGCCGGCAATTGGTAGCAAAGCGATTTGCCGCCACCGGTTGGCATGATCACGAAGGTATCGTTTCCTTCCAAGACAGAGTTGACTACTCCTTCCTGGAGGCCTTTGAAATTATTGAATCCAAAAAACTGTTTGAGCGCTTCTTTGGGAGATAGCTCGGTAAGTGTTTGCATATCGAATTAGGTTGCGATGTGGTAATCCGTCTCTACTGCTGCCGGCGCGAAAGGCCCGGAATAACGTTGTAGTGACTACCCTTTCAAAAAAAGGGAAGCGAATGTAGCATCGAAATCGCGAACAAAAAAATCTTTTTTCAAGCTGCTTTATTGGCTGAAATGGCCGTAAACAGTGGGGTTTAACGAAGAAATGTTAATTTACAATACAAAAGTGAGAGCGATTTGTTCAGCTGGGTTCGCCTGACCTAGAGCGGCTCATTTTCCCTCTTGGATTTCGGGGGCGCGCAACTTCGATGCATCTTTGCCGTCAATACCATGAGTGCAAAATCCTCAACCGACATTCTAGCGTCTGCTCAACGAACGCTCAACCTGGAGGCGGACGGTCTACACAAACTCGCATTATCGATTGATGTGCGTTTTTCCGCCGCTGTTCAACGGGTCCTGAAATCCAAGGGAAGATTGGTCGTAACGGGAATTGGCAAAAGCGGCAACATTGCACAAAAGATGGTGGCGACCCTCGTCAGTACAGGTCAACCCGCCGTGTTTATGCACGCTGCCGACGCGATCCACGGAGACCTCGGCACCATTCAAAAACACGATGTGGTGCTATGCATTTCCAAAAGTGGTGATTCACCCGAAATCAAAATGCTGGTGCCTTTGGTCAAAAGCCTGGGCAATCCGCTGATTGCGATGGTAAGCAACGCCAAGAGTTTTTTACATCAGCACGCGGATGATGTTCTTTATGTTCCCGTGGAACGTGAAGCGTGTCCCAATAATCTGGCTCCAACCGTGAGCACAACGGCTCAGCTCGCCATGGGTGACGCCCTGGCTGTCGCTCTGATGGAACGCCGTGGATTTACCACACAGGATTTCGCACGGGTACATCCCGGTGGTGCCCTGGGCAAAAAGCTGTATACGAAGGTTGGCGATTTACTGGGCACGGATGCTGCTCCGGCTGTTTCACCCCAAGCCGCAATCAAAAAGGTTATCATCGAAATCAGCTCGAAGCGCCTTGGAGCAACGGCTGTTTTGGACAAGAAGAAATTGG
>CANHYZ010000141.1 GCA_947464885.1 Flavobacteriales bacterium | reverse complement strand
ATCACGATAAATACGATGCGTTGCTTCAGGAAAAAATCATGCTCGACAAAGCGCGTGCAGAAATTTCGCGCTACTTCGGTACGGTGATTTCTGCATAACAAAAGGAGATGATTGGCGGCCGGCGTTCCGACCAAACCAACCATCTCCCATGCTCACCAAACCAACCAAAAATCACAGTCATTCATAAAAACCACGGTGCACTTCCCTGCCCCTTGAGGTTTCAACGACTAACGTGTAGTATCCCAAAGCCTGATCGGCTGTCATTGTTATGTGAATTTCATTATCAGCTATCGCATCATATCGCGATGTCGCAATCTGTCGTCCAAGGACATCGTAGATGGAACAACCGAGAATGGCTTCCTTCGCAATGATTGTCAATTGATCGCCATTCATCTGAATAGAACATCGGTCAGGCACTTGCTGCTGTGACACTGACAAACTACGCTCCGCCTCTGGGAAGCCCGCTGGACATTCTTTGATGTGAATCGGCGAAACATCCTGAAAAGCAATAGCGCATTGTGTACCTGATTCATAGCTGTTACATGCTGTTGTATGCAGGGCGTATAAATCAAACATGCTCGGAAAGGGATAGAATAGCCCCTCTTCATTGCTAATCATGTTTGTACCCAACTCACCTCCCCAGTGATTGTAATGCGCATCCAACACAAGTTCACACGCATCATCAAGGCTGCACGTGGTATCCATTACGCCCGCAATGACATAGTTCTGATACCCCGAGAAGTCATTGTAACCGCGCATCAGTTGTAGATCGGTCACCTCATCACACGTGATGCAAACAGGAACCTCGTGAAAGAAGTTGTAGCCCGCACGATGGATGGAGCTCATGTTCACCGAACCCTGATGCATGTAAACACCTTCAATGGCATTGAATTGATTGCAGCGCAAATTCAATGTACCACCGGCCTTTTCAATCGCATGTGCATTGCCATCTGAAAATGTACACGCTTCAATAAATGCATTAGCCAAACTATTGTCATAGATGTAGGCATCATTCGAAAAAACACAGCGCTTCACGGAGAAGTCCGCCAGTGCATTTTCACTTTGAATCATGGCATTTTCAAAAGCACAATCGTTTACCATGAACGCGCTCTCCTCCGAGTAAAATCCGGCATTAGGCCCGGTAAATTGTGTGGTACTCACGCGTGACTTCGTATTCACCGTTCGCAAATCCACATGCTCAAAAAAGCAGCTGTCGACAGTGCACTGATTGGTCCACACCCACACTTCCGATCCTTCCGCTTCCCAGAGATCACTGGCGAAGAACGTGACACCATTCGCACTGAATTGTGCATCGGTATAGATTGCACCGTTATAGGTTAAATCCACCAGTCCATTTTCCAATTCTATCGATCCCAACGCCCATTGTGCGTTTTGCAATCGTGCACCGTCGACGATTCGCAACATCACATCATCCGATCCACGTCCCTTCCAATTGAACACAGACAACGTATCCATGTGCAATACACTTTCCGTTCCCTGCAGAACTTCAAGGTATCCCGCAAACTCCGAATCCTCACTCACCGTCAAGGTTGTTCGCGCAGCCAGTTTGAGTATTCCTCCATCAAAGACTAAACGCGCATCTGTACCGGAGAGCAATACTTCGTGCACATACTGTGACCCTGCGCCATTGGAAAACCTTACTTCTGCGCCCGAGCGCACAACCAGGTATCCGTTGAGTAGCTCCAACTTTCCTCCCCGCTGAATCTCGAGGACTGCGCCCTCCTCCAGGATGAGCATGCTTCCTTCACAGATGCGCAACGTACCACCGGCTCCGATTTCCACACGACTATCACGACCAACGGTCACTTGCGCCGTGCGGTATTCCATGGACAGATCTCCCAGTTGCATCACCGCATCGTGATCCACGCGTACATCTGCAGCTGCACATTCCAGTGTATTCACTTCGAAATTCAAATCCGTGCTGAGGTAATCGTGCGGAGTGTCGAAATGCGTTGGTATGTATGCGTTGAAAAACAACCGCCCTCCGCTATGCACATGTATGTCACGCAGGTAGGAAAACTCAGGTCTTCCATAATTGAAGTTACCATCGTTCGGTGAATTCGCCGTGAGAACGGTATCCAATTGAGCTACATCGCCGCCGATAACTTCATCCAATACAAAGTTCAAATTGCCTTCGGTGAGCTCTGTGTGATTCTCGTTGTGCAACTGCGCAAACCAAACTCGATCGAAATAATCCTCCTCCGGATGTTCGTCTAGATACTGATCCACATTGACGTAGGGATCATCCGTTACAATTCCAACGGCACTTGAGGTTAATACAAACGCATGATCACGGTTGTACTCATTGGGCTGAACATCGGGACATGGATTCTCAAATTCAAGTAAGTTAAACACGTTGATGCGTTCGTTGCTGATGGCTCTTGCCAAGGTTTGAATCGTATTGCGTTTTCCTCCCGGAGCATAATCACGGTTCGGCGTAGACGCCGGTGTGTACACGATGTCATGATCCAAATCAACGACATCCAATAGACCAATGAGCAATCCACCGAACCAGTAAAAAAACTCGTCACCAATTTGGGAAAGTCCCGCCACGGGCTGCGTGAATTCCGCGAGCACATTCAACCCGGGCATACTCCACGGATGGTTTTCATTTCCGGATTCATGATGCAGGGAATAAGCCGCAATTTCTAAGTCACTTAGCAAACAATTCCAATCTAATAGTGGTTCTGAACTGTAGTTAAGTCCCTCACCATTTGAAAGACCATTCGAAATGGCAATCTTTCTGCAGGTTGTTGGATAACCCATTTCATCGAGTAGTCCATACCAGTCATTGAACTCTGACATATCATTGAACACCTGCACATCGAGCAATTGCTTTGCTGCCGGTCTCAATAAAAATCGATCTCGAAACAACTGCGCTGAAGCTCCGCCGTGCTCAATACTGAACTTGATTGCTTCCTGCAAGGCACGCGGGATGTGAGCTCCCTTATGGGGCGCATCAAATGAAATCCATAATCGCGCGCATGGATCCTCGCCGTTCAATTCCATGTGACGCAAAGCATAGCGCGAAATGACGCCACCCATGCTGGCGCCAGCAACAACCAAAGGCTCTTCACCAACCTTGAAGCTATTGCACAATCGAATCACTTCTTCCACAAGCCGTGCGTTTAAGGACAACTCTTCAGCACCGTCATAGAAATCGACAAGCACCAGATCATAACCTTGTGAGCGCAGTTCATTCAGCAGCTCGGGCATGCGCTGCAGATTATCATAGCCATATTCGAAATCATCATTCACATCGGGATCTTGAAATCCGCTCGTGAATTCGCACCATCCGAAAGTGCCATGACGATGCTCCTCGTGCATGGGATGACCGTCACGATCAACACCAAAGTCGATGCCCTCCACAAAAACAAACGGCTTATCAAAAACACCGTCTTCACTTGATAACGTGTATGCTCTTCCCTTTACCTCAACATCATCTGCGGTAATGAAAAGATCCCAGGGGTGATTCATGTCGGTTGTCCAGGGCGCCGCATCCGGATAGGGAAACGTTGAATTCGCGCAAGGATTAAACTCCACAATCGACTTCAGCACACAGGTCGATTGCTTAACCGCCTGTCCATTGCGCCACACCAGGCAACGCACAAGTCGATCACGCGCCTCACCGGAATAATCAACTGTGTAAATTTCACCTGTGTTGAGTGCTCGAAACCCAACACCATCATCGAAGTCGATTTGAATGGAGTCCGGCACCTCTTCGTAATTGGTGAGCCACGCATCCGCATCAAGACGAAAGCGATACGTCTTTGCCTCGACATGCGGCGCGTCTGCCCATAACACGAAGGCCTCACGCATGCGACAAGGAGAATCCTGGCACCCGGGAGTGTGGAAGAAAAGACCTTCCTGACGATAAATCATACCCGACGTGAGGGCATCCTCTCGAAAATCATCGAAACGCACATCAAGTAGCGCCAGTGAAAAGCATCCTTCGCGGTGTGCCACACTGTCTTTGATTTCGCGGAACCGAGAGAAATCGGACAAAGAGAGGGTGGAGTCCAAAGCCGCGCGAGAAAAAGACATGAACAGCGTGGCACACTGCGAAGCGGTCAGCACATTTCCATCGGAGTAAGGATCCGGAACTGTAATCGTGTTGTGCGATTGCGGATAGAAAAAGTTGCTTCCCAAATAGGTCGGATCGAGGGTATGAAATGGTTCACGCAACTGCGCGTTCATTTCGATTGTCAACATCGTGACGAGGACTGCCCACGCGTGGCGCGAGCTCGTAAGCGAAAGTTTCATAGATAGCGTGTTTTAGAGTGAATAGAAAATTGAATTCATCGGCTTAGTAGCGATACGTGAGCTCGAGTGTGTCTTGTGGATGTACCATCACTTCCAGCAAGTCGGTGGAGATAAACTCGTCGCCGCTAGCAAAACGCTTCACGCGCAGGATGGCATTGACACCTCCAACAACCCCCAGATGGGCGTAATAACCGCCGGGGACTAACCCATCGGCCTCGTATGTGTCGTTGAAATCACTGAAGGCGACCACACGTAGTTCAGGATTTAAGGGCAACGTATCTACCAGGTGAATCTTCACCCAGGCTTTCGGACGCAGCTCATAGTATCCGTCGGATAGGAAGTCATCCTGTAAGGTGTAACCCGAACCGCAGGCATCCCAGTAGTGTTCGCCGGCTTCAACACAGACATCAGTAATTGCCCAATCACAGGGCCACTCGACTTTGCCATAGACGTCCGTGTTGAGGTTATAGCCGGCCTCCGGAACGCTGTTCACGGTTTTGCTGGTTAAATACACTTGGGCATCCTGAACGGGAATACCCGATGACAATTCAACCACACGCATGCATTTGACATGGCCTTCATCACAAGGCCATTCTTCTCGCTTCCCGCAAGCGTGCATGCCGAGAATGGTGATGCCGAGAATTCCCGCGGCCATTGCACCGGGACGAATAAAGTGTTTGTTTTTCATCATGATTTGCTGTTTTTCGTTAGGTCGGACAGGGCTTGTTCGACGCAGCAAATCTTTGCTTCGGTGCTGAACCGTGTTTATGCCGTTAGGGCATGTTTATGCCGGAAAACGAGCAACGAATTACCATGAAGGAGACAATAGACGGGCGTTTCAAACCGTCGTCATTCGGCATAAGATTCCTATAAGAAAACTGAATCCCTCAAACATTTGGCGCGACTACCCACTTTGAGGTATTTTTGTGGCCCCGAAAACATTATTTAGAAATAATCTAAATAGAAACGAAACGGGTGAACTGTTAAGGCTTACAGACGGTTATTAAAACAAAAAACGATGATCAAAGTAGCAGAAAGTGCCAAGCAGCAAGTAGCACACTTGCTTCAATCGGAAAACCATCCGGACGGATCCTTCGTGCGTGTAGGCGTGGAAGGCGGCGGATGCAGTGGACTGATGTATCAATTGACGTTCGATCATGAGATGAAGGATGGCGACCAGGTGTTTGAAGATAACGGAGTGAAAGTAGTCGTCGACCGCAAGAGTTTTCTCTACCTGGTCGGCACTGAGCTTGAATACACCGGCGGATTGAACGGAAAGGGATTTGTGTTCAAGAATCCCAACGCCAGTCGCACCTGTGGATGCGGCGAGAGCTTTTCTATATAAAACAACACAACAACCAAGGATATGGCCTACGAAGGAGATGAGTTGTTGGACAGTGTGACGTCGAAGGAATATGAATTCGGCTTTACCACCAATATTGAATCGGACAAAGCTCCGGCCGGTTTGAATGAGGATATCATTCGACTGATTTCAAAGACAAAAGAAGAGCCCGAATGGCTGTTGCAATGGCGCTTGGAAGCATTTGCCATCTGGCAGAAAATGACGGAGCCTGAGTGGGCACATGTGCATTACACCAAGCCAGATTTTCAGGCCATTTCTTACTACGCTGCACCGAAGCAAAAGAAGCAGCTCAACTCCTTGGATGAGCTCGACCCGGAGATGCGCAAAACGATGGATCGTCTGGGTATTTCACTCGAAGAGCAAAAGCGATTGAGCGGTGTAGCCGT
>CANHYZ010000140.1 GCA_947464885.1 Flavobacteriales bacterium | reverse complement strand
TGACTTTATATAAATTTTCCAACCCATACAACGAGTCAATTTCCGCCAAGGAATTATCAATCGTTATATCCCCAATAAACGTTGTGCATCCTTCATAGTCCGCTGCAAACTGATCCCATTCAGCTTGCGTGGTGATGAGCGCATTGCCTTCGCAAATGCTGTCGATGGGCGGAAGAAATAAATCCGCAGCAACACCATTCAGGTCCATGAGAATACATAAAGCTGATGCCAGCACCAGCCGAAGAAAAGCGATATTATTTCGCATACGTTTTCTTGATTATTGTAAATAAAAACAGCCCCCCAAATTTAGCACCCCCGCCTTATTCTACATTCGCCACTCGCCATTTGCCCTTTGTTTCGGCCCGCTGGGGCTCTTTGGCCTACGATGTTCTTTTTGTTAATAAGATGTCGCCTCTAAGAGGCTGGCTGAAAGGCGATTCCCTGTTTCTGTGCATGGGCCCTCGGCTCCGCTCGGGCACCGGGTGCCTAGCCAAAGATGAGCACCTCGGCTCCGCTCGGTGACCGCCCGCGTCGACCGAGCGAAGCCGAGGTCATCATTTTAGACGAACAGCCCGGTCCCCGAGCGTAGTCGATGGGCGGTCTGTGCGCGCATGAAAAGATTAAACCTACGTCAATCCTCATTCTGTTTCTCGCTCTGGAATTTTCTAAGAATGAGAGCGAGAAAGAGAAACAGAATGAGTGGCCTTACCTCACCCCTAACCCCTATTTTTTTCTTTGATGTTGAGAATTTAGTCGTACACTTGCAAAGCCCATTCGTGGCAATCCTCAAGGAAATCGTTTCCCAACCCCTTTTTGAAACCCATTATTTCGACAACGAATTTTTTCTATGTATAACCTCTTGCAATTAAACAGCATGAAGGTGGCTGAACTCAAAGAAGTAGCTGATAAGCTGGCCATCGACAATGCAGACAAGCTGAAAAAACAAGACCTCATCTACAAAATTTTAGATGTTCAGGCTGTACAATCAGCACCCGCAGAATCGCCTACTGAGGTACCTGCAGCCACGGAAGCTGCATCTGAAACCAGTGAGGCACCGGCCAAGCAAAAACGCGATCGTCAACGCAAGCCGGCTGCAGCAAAGGAAGAGGCTTCTCCTGAATTGTTTGAGCAGCCCTCTGCTGAGGCAGCGCCTCAGGAAGCTCCGGCTCGTGAATTGAATCCTCCGCGTCAGGATCGTCCTCAGCAAGATCGTTCACAGCAGCAACATCCACAGCAGCAACAGCGCGATAAGCGCAGGTTTGATCAGCCGCAAGGAGAGCAGCGTCAAGGAGAACAGCGTCAAGGAGAGCAGCGTCAAGGCGGCCAGCAAGGCCAGGGTGGACAACAACACCAAGGCGCACAGCAAGGTCAACAAGGCCAACAAGGCCCACAGGGTCAGCAGCAACAGAACCAGCACAACCAGCACAACCAGCAACAAGGACAACAACAACCGCACAACGTTTTCCGTCCCGATAAATCCAAGCGCGGTCAGGCCGATGAGCATGGCTACAACTTCGACGGCATTGTGCCGGCTGAAGGCGTTTTGGAAATCATGCCGGATGGTTTTGGTTTCATGCGTTCTTCTGACTTTAACTATTTGAATAGCCCTGACGACGTTTACGTTTCTCAGCAACAAATTAAGCTCTACGGCTTGCTCACGGGTGATACGGTAGAAGGCGCCATTCGCCCTCCGCGTGAAGGAGAGAAGTATTTCCCGCTGATTCGTGTGGACAGGATCAATGGCCGTGACCCGAACTTCGTGCGCGACCGTGTGCCGTTTAAATTCCTTACGCCACTTTTCCCTTACGAGCGCTTCCATATTGCCGACAACAACTCGAATATATCCATGCGCATCATGGACCTTTTCGCACCAATCGGAAAGGGTCAGCGTGGTATGCTTGTTTCGCAACCTAAGACGGGTAAAACCACCTTGTTGAAGGATATCGCCAATGCGATTGCCAAGAATCACCCGGAAACTTACCTGATTGTTTTGCTCATTGATGAGCGTCCGGAAGAGGTAACCGATATGAAGCGCAGCGTGAAAGCGGAAGTAATTGCTTCCACATTCGACGAGCCGGCTGAGCGTCACGTAAAGATTGCCAACATCGTATTGGAAAAGGCCAAGCGTATGGTCGAATGCGGTCATGACGTGTGCATTTTGCTCGATTCGATTACCCGTCTGGCGCGCGCATACAATACGGTTTCTCCATCCAGCGGTAAAGTCCTTTCCGGTGGTGTTGAAGCCAATGCTCTTGAAAAGCCCAAGCGTTTCTTTGGTGCGGCTCGTAAAATTGAGAACGGTGGTTCGCTGTCGATTATCGCTACAGCTTTGGTGGATACAGGTTCTAAGATGGACGAAGTCATTTTCGAGGAATTCAAAGGAACAGGTAACATGGAATTGCAGCTCGAGCGCAAGATTTCGAATCGCCGCATTTTCCCGGCCATCGATATTCTTTCTTCCGGAACACGTAAGGAGGATCTTCTCCATGACCGTGATGTTCTTCAGCGTATGTGGATTTTACGTCGCCACCTGGCGGACATGAATCCGGTTGAAGCGATGGAGTTCGTGAAGGATCGTATCGAGAAAACGAAGAACAATGAGGAGTTCCTGGTAAGTATGAATTCATAAGCTATGTGGACACGTCATCTACCTTGGATGTTTGGTTTGCTTTGGTTGATCGCCAAATTGGCCATGGGTTCATTTTGGGAGGTTGATCAGGTGCGTACGGGTGGTGTGCTGACGAACATCCTGTTCGTGTTGCTCATCGTGTTTGTTGGAATACAATCGCACTATGGCCAACAGAAGGGGACGAAGTCTTCATTTTTTGACGACTTTAAAGCCTGCATGAAACCGGCCATGCTCTATGTCATCTGCGCAGTTATGGCCATGGGTGTTTACTATGCCTGGCTGAGTGATGATATTCAGAACCTGCAGCAGACGAAGATTGAGACCTTCAATGCGGCCATCGAAGTTGAATCATCCAGAGCGGAGATCCTTAATGGCAATAAGGAGCTGGCAGCCAAGTCGAATGACGAATTACGTGAGCAGTTTAGGGCCGATATCGAACGCAATGTTTCTCTCAAGACATTGATGCTCGGAGGCATTCTGGCCCTGACCTTTATTAGCTTTGCTTACAGTTTGCTGGCTGTGTTTTTCTGGCGAACCTTTGTTCGAAAACTGTAGACAATAATTTGGGACTTTGACGTTACTTACACCGGTAATATCCATGCGTTTTCTGAATCGATATAGCTTGATGTTTGTCCTCATGGCAGTGGCCATGCAGGCCTCAGCGCAAATGAACACGCGCGAGAACTTACCGCATTTCGATAGTCGGATGTATCATTTTGGCTTCTTGTTGTCGGCGAATACATCGTCATTTTATATTGATTACAAGCCTGACTTTTCCTTTAGCGACTCTTTATTGGGGATTGATAATGTGCCACAAGCCGGCTTTAATCTGGCGTTATTGGCCTCGTTCAATCCGGTGAAGAATATCAACCTGCGCTTTGTTCCCGGACTGTCGTTTCAAGATCGTGGTCTTAACTACACGTTTCTCGCGGAGGATAATAAAGTAGAAACCTTCCTGAAGCGAACGGAGTCGGTCTGGCTGCAATTTCCCATGATGTTAAAATTGCGGACCAACCGCGTAGGCAATTTCGCCGCTTACGGTCTAATCGGCGGATGCTACGGCATCGATATGCAGTCTCAAAAGGACGTGAATGAAGCGGTGGCCGGTAAAATAGTTGTGAAGTTGGAAAAGACTGATATCACACTTGACGCCGGCGGCGGATTCGATTTCTTCTTGCCTTATTTCAAGTTTGGTGTGGAAATGAAAACCTGCTTCGGCATGAAGGATCTGCTTATTCAGGAATCGAATCAATTCACTGATCCTATTTCCCGCCTGCGCACCCGCACTTTTGTGCTTTCCCTCTGTTTCGAAGGGTAACCAATCTTCACGCATTGCTGTTTATAACGTGAATTTTCATGGCGTTTCGCATGGACATTTCAGCTTCACATTTGTCGTATGAAGAAGACCCTCATTCGCCTCATCAAAAACAAGTACACGTTATCCACTGTTGTGTTTATTCTTTGGCTCACCTTCTTCAATGAAATCGACTTGATTTACATCTTTCAGTCACGACGCGAAGTCGCTGCCTTGCGCAATGAAGTTCAGCGCATGAAGGATGATAATGCACGCGCAACACAGGCGCTCATCGATCTGACGACCAATGCGGCTTCTCTTGAAAAGTTCGCTCGCGAGAATTACTACATGAAGCGCGAAAACGAAGTCGTATATGTTTTTAAAGAGCGCCCCGCTCAAGTGCAGTAGAAAATATTTTCTGCCTTTTTAAGTTCTGCCTACAAATTCTCCCCCTATGTTCTTCACAAAAATCCGAATGACAATTGTAGTCATGTTGATTGCAATTCTGTCAAATGCGCAATCCGACAGCACAAGTTCCATGAAGGTGTATCTGAATTGTCAGTGGTGTTATCAGGATTACCTGCGCACACAAATCACGTGGGTCAACTTTGTACAGGATCAGTTTGTAAGTGATGTGGATCTGATGGTCACAAGCTTGATGACAGGCGGCGGCGGTGAAGCGTATCAGCTCATCTTTAGCGGTAAGGGGCTCCTGGCAGGAATGAATGATACCCTCCAATTTTCGGTGAATGCGATACAAACGGACAACGAGCGACGTGAGTTATTAGCGAAAAAGGTAAAGCTAGGACTGGTGCGCTATGCCGCGTGTTCAGCTACCGGCGACTGTCTCATCATTGACAGTAACAATCAGCAGGATAGTTTGGACGTCGGCATTGGCAGCAATCCTCAGGAGGATCCATGGAATGCATGGGTTTTTCGCGTTGGTGCGAATGTAAATGTCAACGCGCAAAAAGTTTTTCAATCAGGAAATGGTGGAGCTTCGATACGTGCAGAGCAAGTGAAGGAGACGCACAAATTCTCCCTCAGTGCTAGAGCAAATTACAGTGAGCAACGCTATGATTATGCGGGCTTGAACAGCACGTATATCCTGCGTTCACAATCTGCCGATGCTTCCTACGTGCACTCCTTGAGCGATCATTGGTCGGCCGGTGCATTCACGTATGCCGAGCGCAGCGATTTCAGTAATTACGATTTGTTTCATGCGGTGAGTGGCGCCGTAGAATATGATATTTTTCCCTACCAAGAGGCGCAAACGCGCATCATCACGCTATCCTACAGAGCCGGATATTACTTCTACGATTTTCAGGAGGAGACGATATTCAACAAAACGAAGGACGCTATTCCCTTTCAATCATTCAATGCGTCGACATCGTTTACAAAAGATTGGGGCGATTTCTCAGCCGGATTTGAAGCAGCAGCATTCATCAATGATTTTGATAAAAACCACTTCAGTCTATGGTTGAGCAATTCAGTAAGAATTTTCAAAGGGCTTTCCATGAACTCGTACATGAGTTACAACGTCCAGCGCGATCAGGTCAACATTCGGTTAGATGGTGCTTCGCAAGAAGAGGTACTCTTGCAACAACAGGAATTGCTGTCGAACTATGACTTCTATGCCTTCGTGAGTTTGAACTACCGATTTGGTTCGATCTACAACAACGTGGTCAACCCTCGTTTCAATTACTGATGCACGACTCCAGCAGTTGCTTCACTGCATGGGCATCAAAAGGCGGGTATACCTCGTCGCGTTGCAACAGGGCCGAAGGACTTGCCTTCTCTGCATAGTAACGTTCGATAGGGTTTTCTTCGATAGACAGCGGTAACGCAACCTGTTCACGCAGCATATCAGCGGCATAGTCGCTGTGAGTTCCGTAGTTCTGAAGGGAGAAATTCACCACATCAAATCCGAGCGCATCATAAAAAGTGGTGGAGTAGATGCTGATCTGAATACGGCACTCATGCAAAAGATCATCCAACGTCCGCTCAGCGTCGATGATTTCAAAGCCAAGTTCTTTGAGGGGTTCGTAAAGCGCCTTATTGGCCTCCAACGGATGCAGTTTGATGATCCAGTGGCAGTCGGGATATTGTTTTAAAACCGGAAGCAGTT
>CANHYZ010000139.1 GCA_947464885.1 Flavobacteriales bacterium | reverse complement strand
TCATCAGCAAAGAGAATCTCTCCGCTGCCATACTCTTGCACCACACCGGCAATAACCTCGCAATCGGCCATGAGCGCATCGGTATGGTTTCCGTCGACTTCTATGAGCAAATGCGCTTGAATGGCGGCTTCAACGGGAACGGTGACGTCATCCACAAACCTTAGCACCCAATCAATGGCGTCGCGTTCCATGAATTCCAAAGCACTGGGAGTTATGCCAGCTCGAAATATCGCACTTACCGCTTCGCAGGCCTTGCTCGCATCGTAAAATGGAACCAACATCAAGAGATTGTGCTTGGGAAGTGGCACCAACTTCAGCTGAGCTTTGGTGATGATGCCCAGTGTGCCTTCACTTCCCACCATCAACTGCGTGAGGTTGTAGCCTGTGGAGTTTTTTAACGTATTAGCGCCCGTTTGAATGATGGTTCCATCAGCCAATACAACTTCCAGATTGAGCACGAAATCTTTTGTTACTCCGTACTTGACGGCCCTCGGACCTCCTGCATTTTCAGCAAGATTGCCTCCGATAGTACACGTGCCGCGACTGCTGGGGTCAGGCGGATAATACAGCCCCTTTGCAGCCACAGTTTCCTGCAACACCTGCGTAATTACCGCAGGCTCAACCGTTACCTGCAAATTCAATTCGTCGATTTCCAGTATGCGGTTCATGCGTTCCATACTTAATCCAACCCCACCCAAAACGCTCAATGCGCCGCCGCTGAGCCCTGTGCGACCGCCAATGGCTGTTACAGGAATAGATCGCTCTCGGCAATGGCGCAGAATAGCACTCACTTCAGCTGCTGATTCCGGTTTGAGCACAACTTCGGGTGGATGGACCAGGTCTTCGGTTTCGTCGTGACCATAGGCCAGCAAGGATTCCTCATCAACGAGCACGCGCTTATCGTCGAGCAACGAACGGAAATGGAGAATATCGTCTTGACTGATGCGACTGTAGGTCACGTTAGTCTTGAATTCGGGCAATGAGCTCATGAATGGTCAGTTTGAATTGTTCCCCGCTTTGCATGTGCTTGAGCGAAATGGTCTGGCTGCTCAACTCCTCTTCCCCAACGATGGCCACATACGGGATGTGCTTGTCATCGGCGTATTTGAATTGCTTCTTCATTTTCGCACTCTCAGGATAGATTTCTGCGTTGATGCCGGCCTGACGCACTTGTCTTACCAACTGCAGGCATTGCTGTTCTTCCTGTGGACCAAAATTGGCAAAGAGAACACGGGTGCTTTGTTTGGCGTGATCCGGGAAGAGGTTTAGTTCGTTCATCACATCATAGATGCGATCGGCGCCGAAGGATATGCCTACCCCTGAAACGCCCTTCAAACCAAATATCCCCGTGAGATCGTCGTAACGACCACCACCGCATATGCTGCCCATCTGCACACCTTCAGCTTTCACTTCGAAAATGGCTCCTGTATAATAATTGAGTCCGCGAGCAAGCGTAATGTCCAGCTCAACCTTGGCCGAGGCCAAAGGAAGCGCGTCGATTTTATCTAGTACAAACTCGATTTCTTCGATTCCCTTCATGCCCGTTTCATTGGCTGCAAGCACTTGGCGAAGCGAAGCCAATTGTTCGCGGTTATCGCCCTTTAACCCGAGCATCGACTGAATGACGCCAATCGCATCCGCGCTAAATCCGCGCTCAGTAAGCTCTTTCATTACACCCTCCTCGCCTATCTTATCGAGCTTGTCGATGGCAATGGTCATCTCCATCATGCGGTCGGCAATGCCTGCTGACGCAGCAATACCCATGAGGATTTTCCGATTGTTGATTTTGATGATAGCCGGCACTTTCAGCTGCGTGAGCGCATCGTCGAAGATCTGAATGAGCTCGACCTCATTGATAAGGCTATCGCTGCCTACCACATCGGCGTCGCATTGATAAAACTCGCGGTATCGTCCTTTCTGTGGACGATCAGCCCGCCATACAGGTTGTATTTGATAACGCTTGAATGGAAAGGCCAATGCATGCTGATGCATCACCACGAAACGCGCAAAAGGAACGGTCAAGTCGTAACGCAATGCCTTTTCTGCAATAGTCTTTGTAATGACCGGCAAATGACGCGTCTGTAAGGCTTCATCCGAAACACCTTTGAGGTAATCGCCACTGTCGAGCACACGGAAAATGAGCTTATCGCCCTCGTCGCCGTATTTACCCGTCAGGGTTTCGACTTGCTCCATGCTGGGAGTTTCCAGCGGCAAATAGCCATAGCGTTGAAAAACCGAACGAATCACATCGAAGATGTAATTGCGTCGAATCATGACCTCAGGCGAGAAGTCACGGGTTCCTTTCGGAATTGAAGGTTGAGACATAGCGTGAATAAAGGGCGAAGTTAACGGAGACCAAGCGCCACAATGACTGAGGAAAACCGTAAATTATACACGATGCACCTGTAGATTGCGATCGTCGCTCGCACTGATAAGCAACTCCCCTGCAATCACGAGTTTGTTGACGGAATGACGATGTCCGCCCGCAGCATAGTCGATGCGCTTGAGGGGATCCAATGTCGCCGCATCCCAGTATTTGATGGTTTTATCGCGACTGGCTGTAGCCATGTGCGCGCCATTCGGCCAAAACACAATGCTATAGATGGATGATTGATGGGCCGCTATTGAAAGGACTTCAGCAAAATCATTGGATTGGTTCCAACAGCGCAAATAAGCATCTTTCCCTCCCGAAATAAGGATGGGTTTTGTTGGATGCCAAGCCACAGCAGTAGCTCCATCGGCATGTGAAGTCAGCGTGTTTACCGTTGAATAATGCTCTGCATCCAGCACATGAACGGGCCCTTGATTGTCGGCAATGGCCAACAATTCATTGTCGTGACTGAGCTCTAATTGACGCAATTTCCCTGAAGAAAGTGGAACCGTGCGCAACAGTGTAAGCGACGGAAGATCCCATACGGACAAAACGCCATCGCCACCCGCAGCCAATAAACGCCCGCGTGACCTGTCAATTTTCAAATCGAATATCCCGGCTTGGTGAAGGGTCCAAGCCTTTACTTCATGCTTGGTGATGGTGTCAATGACGTGCAACTTCCCGTCGCTGCAACCGATGAACAACTGATGGGAATCGCGATCCATTACCAGCGCATAAACGGCAGATTCAGCGCGCACCACAAAAGGTTCCTGCTCCCCGGTCCTCAAATTCCATTTCGCAACCAGGCAATCACCGCCACCGGAATAGACGTAGTCTGCGGATTCACCTAGACACAGGGCGTAGATGGGGGCGTTGTGGGAGAAACTAGGTGTGAGGGGTGAGGGGTTAGGGGTTAGGGGTGAGGGCATGAGGGAAGGGAGTACTAATTACGGAGTACTAATTACTAATTACTAATTACGAAGTACAAAGTACTGAGGACGAAATTAGCGCGGTTCAAAAATAATTACAGATGACGGATGACGGATGACGGATTGGGCGAAGTTTTCTCTTGTAATTCTTTGCGACTCTGCGCGCTTATCCCTGTTCAAGCACTGTATGATTATATCTCTGCGTACTCTGCGCGAATTTTACCTCTGCGAGAAACTTCACGCCTTGGGCAACTCAAACGAGAAAGTTGTCCCCTGTTCGAGCATAGAGTCAATCTTCAACGATGAGTTATGCTTTCGAATGAAATCTTGAACGAGTTGCATGCCCAGCCCATGCCCTTTTTCACGGTCGGTGCCGGAAGTCGTAAACGAAATGCCGCCGGTAATCTTCTCGATTTCTTCCTTGGTCATCCCTTTACCGTTATCCGAAACACTGAAAACCCAGCTTTTGGTCTTTTCCTGAGCGGCAATCGTGACATTCCCTCCCGGACGGGTGAACTTGATGGCGTTGGAAATTAGGTTTCTGAAGATGGCCTCTATCATGTCGCGGTCACCCTTGACCATCGAGCCTGGCGGCACATCAAATCGGTACGTGAAGTTGATCAACTTTTCACTCGCAAATAGATAGCACACTGACCTGGCAAACTGCTCGATTTGGGCGATGCTCAGTGGTTCTTCGCGGTAAATAATGGTGCGCGTCTGACTGCGCGACCACATCAATAACTTATCCATCAATGCTAGGGTTTGACCCGTGCGGCTTTTCATCTGTGTATATAACTTGGATTGAAGCTCGGCATCGACGGTCCCGGTTTCAAACAACTCCATTCCCGCATGAATCGAGGCGATTGGTGAACGCAAATCGTGCGATAACATCGACATCATTTTATCACGGGTATAGAGCGCGGCCACCATTTGAGAATTGCGGTCATCGAGCTTGGCGGTCTGTTCTATGAGTTTATCCTGAATGTCGTTACTAATCCATAAAATGTAAATGACTTCCAGGGCAGAAATGATTCCTACGCCAATCATATTGGCAATGCGCTCAACACGGAGGGACTCCTCAGTGGCGATTGAAACATCGAAGATGCGAATATCCGTGGTAAGAGCAAATGCCATGAGTATTAGACTTAGCGCAGACAGCGCATAACCCGTTGCACGCTCCTTACCTTGAAGGGTAACCAAGGTTCCAACGATAATCGGAATATAGAAAGCCGGTACATATGTTTCAGGTCCCGTAGTTAGGGCAAGAATCAAAACACTGATGTTAATCTGAATCCCGTTCCAAAGCTTTGAATAATAATAGTAGCCCTTTTTATATAGAATCCAGGTAAAGAAAACCGATGGAATGATGCAGGCTGTGATATACGCTTGTTCTTTCTGATGGAAAAACCAATTGATGAAGAAATAGATAATGGCATACGCTCCTACCAAATAAATCAGCGCCACGTGCAACTTCTTTCCTTTCTCCTTGATTAAGTCAAAAGATCGAACAGGGGCTGAACCTGTTTCTGAAGCGTGGTATGTCAATTCCTGTTCACTCATACGATGTTCGCGGCAAAATACGTCCGATCTGCTTTTTTAGGCATTTAGTTTAGCAACTCTCCTGTGCATAGTATGCGCTGAATCGTGTTTGACGCGGTGCTCAACGAATTCTAAGAAAAAAGACGCAATGTATATCCATGGGTAGTCTGCAACATGATTTGGATCAGTATCTTCGATTTCTATGAAAGGCTCACCTACTACGGTTTCATCCATGCGCTTATTGCTGATTACCCTGTCTTTTTTGATGAGCATCCCTGTGATGGCAGCTGATACGCTGAGCGTGTTTACCCGCAAAATCGAGGGAGAGGACATCACTTACTTCTCGCCGCTGCGCCAATTTGCCGATAAAGCGCTGCTAACGCGTTGTTTCGGAAACATGGCCATCAGTTGGGAGGCTCCGGCCTACCGTGGGTCAGAAAGCCGCGTGACGTATGAATTTCTCATTGGGCATTCTACCGGCACCAGCAAAGGTGACCGTCGATTCATTTTTATGCTGAACACCTTTCCCGTCGGGAATTTGACCACCACCCCCGGCCGTAAAGACCTGCTGCCGTCAAAGGGTAAAGGGCATGATGGCTGTGAGATTTCGTTTAAGCCATTGGAATATGACGTGAATGGCGATTTGTTCGGCTTTTTGTACGTTACGGTGCCAGCGTCGATGGCGCGTGAAAAGGCCGAATGGACCGTGCTCGGTCACAAACATGAAAGCCGCGACTGGCTTATGGTCTTCAATTACAGCCGCTCCCTAAAAACCATTGAAGAACCCACGGCATTGGTGCTGAGCGAAAACAATCGGCGTCAGTTCAACCTCCAGGTCGACTATCCACTTTCTTCTTCGGGCAATTTGCGCGTCGTTTCCAAGCACTGGCAAGCAGAACAGGCGGTAAAGCAGGGCTACAACCGATTCTCGTTTGCCTCCTACCCGTCAGAATTCTCCGGAAACGATTCGCTGCTGTTGATTTTTAATGAACGCGACACCCTTCGACGGTTGGTCCATATTCTGCCCGTGAAGCCCTATGCCTTTCATCTGATCCATCATTCCCACAACGATATTGGGTACTCCCACGTGCAGCAGGAAGTTGCAGCGATACAAGCCAATAACATTCGTCTGGCGCTGCGGCATACCACAAAACCCTGCGATTCCGATACGCTTATTTGGCACGTGGAATCGCTGTGGGCGGTGGAGCAGTTTCTGTCGGTAGCTTCGAAGCTAG
>CANHYZ010000138.1 GCA_947464885.1 Flavobacteriales bacterium | reverse complement strand
TGTTCGTCGGCTTTTTCCTTTCTTGGCCGGACAGGGCGTAAAAGAGGTGCATGTCTATGATGTAGTGGATGACTGGCTTTCGCGTCGAATGCATTCTGCAGCGCATCAACACGGGATCGTCCTTCAGGTGTATCCATCGCCCATGTTTATGGAGACGGCAGAGGATGTTTTACACTACAGCAAAGGCAAAAAGCGATTGTTTCATTCTGACTTTTATAAACAGCAACGCTTAAAGCATAGGGTTTTGGTGGATAGTGACAATCAGCCCATCGGTGGGCAATGGTCGTTTGATACAGAGAATCGCAAGAAGTACCCGAAGGGCAAGCAGGCTCCGGCATTGAATCCATTACCTGCAGATGACCGCTGGAATGATGCTTGCGATTACGTGCGACGTGAGTTTGCTAATCCGTATGATTTGCCACTGGGCGACTTTCGCTATCCTATTGATCGCAAGGAGGCGAGGCAATGGCTTAATGACTTTTTTGAGACGCGCTTTGCGGAATTCGGCGAGTACGAGGATGCTATTGTCAAAGGAGAATTGGTTCTTCACCACAGTGTTTTGACGCCTATGCTGAACATTGGATTACTTACTCCGCAGGAGGTTGTTCGAGAGGCATTGGATTACGCTGCACGCCAAGATGTGCCGCTAAATTCCTTGGAGGGTTTTATCCGTCAGGTGATAGGGTGGAGAGAATACATTCGAATGGTTTACCAGTGGCGGGGAAGGGAAGAACGTACCCGAAATTTTTGGGGATTTGAACGTCCAATTCCGGAATCATTGTGGAGGGGAACCACGGGCATTGATCCGGTTGATGACACGATACGCAAGGTGCGCGAAACGGGATATTGTCATCACATCGAACGCCTCATGGTCATGGGTAATTTCATGTTGCTCAATGAGTATCATCCCGATGAAGTGTACCGATGGTTCATGGAGTTGTTCATTGATGCCTATGATTGGGTGATGGTTCCCAATGTATTCGGTATGAGTCAGTTTGCCGATGGTGGTCTTATGGCAACAAAGCCCTACATCAGCGGAAGTAACTACCTGATGAAGATGAGTAACCACAGTAAGGGAGCTTGGCAGGAGCGTTGGGACGCATTGTTTTGGCGGTTTATGCATACCAATCGGGATTTCTTTTTGCGAAATCCAAGGCTGAGTATGCTGGTGCGGACCTTTGATAAGATGCCCGCGGAAAAGCGGTCAGCTATTCTGCAAGTGGAGTTGCATTGAGTAGCTCGGCTTCATTCATTACTTTAGCCCCATGCATTCCATCTTTCGCAAACAAATCGTGCGGGCAATACTGAAGGTCACAGGCGCAAACCATGTGGATGAACTGTCTCCTTTTGCGCTGGCTAAGGCCTATCGTGATATCTTTATCAATGCCAAACAGTTTGCGAAGGATTTAGTCTTGATCACAATTGGGGTATTCTCGGCGGCATTCGGATTCAAAGGGTTTTTGCTGACCAATGAATTCATTGACGGAGGAGCTACAGGTATTTCTCTGTTGTGCTCTATCTTGACAGGTTGGCCTTTGCCTGTGTTTATTATTACACTTAACATTCCGTTTATTATACTGGGTTATCGAATCATGGGTAAACAGTTTGCCCTGAAAACGGTGATGGCGATATCAGCACTTGCGCTGGTTCTGGCAACTGTTGAGTTTCCGGATGTTACTCAAGACCCTTTGTTGGTTGCTGTTTTCGGTGGATTATTTCTGGGATCTGGTATTGGCTTTGCCGTCAGAGGAGGCGCTGTGATTGATGGAACTGAAGTGTTGGCGATATACCTCAGTCGAAATACAGGCATGACGATTGGCGATATTGTGGCCCTCATAAACGTCGTAATTTTCTCTGTCGCCGCCTATTTTCTGGGTATTGAGATTGCGCTTTATTCCATGATTACTTACTACGCGGCATCCAAGACGCTCGACTTTTTGATTGAAGGTGTGGAGGAGTATATAGGTGTTACCATCGTTTCGCCGCATGCCGATGAAATTCGGGAAATGATTATTCAAAAAATGGGGCGTGGAGTGACAGTCTACCAGGGTAAACGCGGCTTCGGCAAAACCGGTGAAACGGTTGATGCGGATATTATTTACACAGTAATTACCCGACTTGAAATCAATAAGCTCAATACGGAGCTGGCCAAGATTACTACGAATGCATTTGTGGTGATGAGCAGTGTGAAGGATACGCGAGGTGGCATGATTAAAAAGCGACCGCTGAAACACTAAACAATGACGAGTGACTAATGATTAGTGACTAGTGAATTGACGCCGAAAGGGTCGATGGTTTTGTCGGCCACCGGGATGGTGCCGTCTTCGATGAGGGAGACGATGTTTTCAATCCACACGTCTTCACCATTCATATCGTAATCGTCTTTGAGATTTTGTCCAAATACGCGAGCAACACTTTGCCACATGAATGCGGAGAACTTACCTTTCATGGACCGCAGCAGTTCGTATCCTGTAGCACCGGTCTGCCTATCGATAAGCTTGACAAGGATGACACCTTCTGATACCGTCATGTTGCGCAGGTCTTTTTCGAATTGAGCCATGAGTGTTTTTTCCGCTCGATCGAGCAATGCTTTTTGCTGGTGCTCGTCGGTGATTTGTATGCAGAGCGTTTCGTAGCTCCGCATGACATCGCCGGCAGCTTTTGCATAGGGATAGGTTTTAATGACACGCTTTTGGAGCTTATCATATTGGGCTTTTTTCACACGGTTGCCCGTCCTTACTGAGATATCGATAGGCGAGTGGGTGGCTTTAACCACAGTATCTCCGTGATCGGTATACCATATCGAGAAGTAATAGTCAGTGATGAGCGTATCGAGGATGACATACGGATTCTCCGGCAGGACAGGGACAGATACCTGCGCTTTGCCATGCAGAGCGGCGAAACTAAAAGCTATTGCAGAAAAAATCGAGCGCATGGTAGATGACAATCTTCTTACTACAAGCATACGTCCATTTGGCCGCCAATGTTGCCCGGTGTTGTTTTTTTTAACACATGCCTAGAGGCTAAGACTCTCTAATGTCGATGCTCTCCCTTATTAAAGCGACCGGCGTCGGGGCGACCCTTGTGGTCGCCCTATCTGCGTGGGATAGGTCGCCCACGATGGGGCGAGGGTCGCCCACGATGGGGCGAGGGTCGCCCACGATGGGGCGAGGGGCGCCCACGATGGGGCGCCCTTACGGCTGGTCGTGGTAGGCAGAGGGATTGGCGAGGATATAGTGGGTGATGCGCTCATAGGCGTCTGCACCACGGATGATGCGCTCATAGTAGTTGCGCTGCCAGAGCTTATCCCGGAAGGGCGGCCATCCGAGCTCCTTGACGCCGCGGATGTAGGCGCAGGTGCTCATGGCCTTGTACCAGCCGATGGCCTGTGCCAGCGATACTGGCGATTCCGTCGTGGATTTGCTTTGTATGATACAGTGGAAGTGGTCCGGCATCACCACCATGGCATGACAGATCTTGTCCGGATAGCGCTTTTCGAGTTCATGATACAGTTCAGCAACCATTTTTCCGGCATCGGTTGGAACAAACTGTTTGTTGATAATCTGTCCAAAAAGCTTCCTTCGGTCATGGACGATAAGCGTTATAAAATAGAAAGCATCCGAGCTGTAGTCATGACCTTTTAAGCGGATACTTCTGCGGTGATGTTTTGAGGGATTATACGTCATCAGAGTAGGGGTGCATTTGAGCATGCAACACTAACTCCGACCGCCGAAATAGGTAATAGCTAATGGGAATATACTATTTCCGTCAGGAATAAATTATACTATAAGTCGGAGGCTTAGCGCGTCACCTTACCGGCGCACTTTCTTCCACTGCGATACTTGCTTTTCCGGTGAAGAGCTCTGACTTGCGGTTGATCCTGTTTTCGATGAAAGCGCTTGCGCAGCGGTGAGCGCAGCAACAAGCATTTCTTCTTCAGAAGATGAATTCAACACTTCGGGAGTGAAGTACTTTTTGACAAAGTGAGTGTCGAAATCACCGCTGACGAAGGCCGGATGCTGTATGGCCCATCGACAAAAACCCAGAGTCGTTTGACACCCTGTAATGGTATATTCATCAATGGCACGAACCATCCGTGCAATGGCCTCATCACGATCTTTACCATGAGTGATGAGCTTGGCAATCATGGGGTCATAGTAAATCGGGATGTCCATTCCCTCTTCAAAGCCATCATCGACGCGAACACCCGGGCCCATCGGGCGGCGATAGGTGACCAACTTGCCGATATCCGGCAAGAAATTGTTTGCAGGATCTTCGGCGTAAACGCGTATTTCCAATGCGTGGCCGTTAATCTTGAGATCGTCTTGAGTGAAACTTAACTGTTCACCGCGGGCTACGCGAATTTGTTCTTTGACCAGATCGATTCCGGTAATCATTTCAGACACGGGATGCTCAACCTGCAAGCGGGTATTCATTTCCAGGAAGTAGTAGTTGCGGTTTTCATCAACCAAAAACTCTACTGTTCCGGCACCTGAATATTGGCAGCTGCGCGCTACATCACAGGCGCTTTTCCCCATTGCGGCTCTCAATTCCGAAGTCAAAATGGCTGAGGGCGCTTCTTCAACAACCTTTTGATGGCGGCGTTGAATACTGCATTCACGTTCAAACAGATAAACTACGTTCCCGTGATTGTCGGCAAGAACCTGTATTTCGATGTGTCGAGGACCGGCTACATAGCGCTCGATAAATACCGATCCATCACCAAAAGCACTTTGTGCCTCACTGATGGCGCGCTCCATCTGCTCGCCAAGTTCGTCAATGTGTTCTACGATACGCATGCCTTTTCCGCCGCCACCCGCGCTGGCCTTGATAAGCACCGGCAGGCCAACTTCCAAAGCTGTACGCTTGGCTTCATCAACATCGCTCACGGCACCTTCTGTTCCGGGAACCATCGGAATATTATACTTGCGCGCAGCGTTTTTGGCAGAAAGTTTATCGCCCATGACCTCCATTGCTTCCGGACTCGGGCCAATGAGTGTAATGCCTGCTTCTTTTACCTTTCGGGCAAACCCTGCGTTTTCAGATAGAAAACCGTAACCGGGATGAATACCGTCAACCCCGAGCTCTTTGCAAACCGCGATGATCTTATCACCAAGCAGATAACTTTGACTCGAAGGCGGAGGACCAATACAAACAGCTTGATCGGCATATTTTACAAATGGAGCATTGCGATCAGCTTCACTGTAAACGGCAACAGTAGCGATGCCCATTTCTTTCGCCGAACGCATGACCCTTAGGGCAATCTCTCCACGGTTGGCAATGAGTATTTTTCGCATAAACAGATGTATGGGGGTAAAATTAGCTGTATTGCTTGAGCGATTGTTGCAATTCTTCTTCTACAAGTTTGACGAGCTTAGCAGGCTTCAACACCTTCACCTGATGGCCGTAGCTCAAAATCAAATTGATAAGTTCAGTGGTAATCAAAACGTGCAGACCAATGATGGTGTGTTGCTTGTCTTGTTTGACAACGACCTGCGACGCGTGTATGGGCTGAGTGACCAGGTATTTGCCGGTAGCAGCTTCGAATCGTAGTTCAATCTTATCAGGTTTTTCGCTACGCTCGGTGATGCCAAGGCTATGCTTGAAAAACAAATCGGCATTGAATGCGGCATCAACGGTGAAGCGCTTCTCAGCGGTCTCCAGTCGTTCAATCCGCTCCAAGCCGTATGTACGAATGCCTTTACGCTCCACATTAAAGGCAATCAAATACCATCGGTTGTGATATTCTTTCAACAGATAAGGGTGAAGCTCGTATTCGTTGAGCTTGTCGTCGGTAAACTTTCGGTACTGAATGCGTATAGACTTCCTGGCCTTGATGTGGTCTAACAGAGGCGCCAAATGTTCATTACCCAGACTGACCGTTGAGCGTTCGAATTGGATAAACCGACTCAGTGAAGCATCATCCGGGTTAGGGGAGATGTTCACCCGGTTAATAATCTTCTCAATGGCGCTTTCATACTGCTTAAATATCGGTATGCCCTTGAATTGCTCAAGCGTGGCCGTCGCAAATCGAATGGCCTCAAGATCCTCATCTCCGAGTGAAAGCTCCGAAATACTATAGCCTTCTTCCTCGTAATGGTAGCC
>CANHYZ010000137.1 GCA_947464885.1 Flavobacteriales bacterium | reverse complement strand
ATTGTTGTTTGAAGCCAAACAGAAAGGATATGCCGACCGACAGGTTGCGCATCTGTTGCGTTGTTTGGAAAGTGAAGTCTACAATAAACGCACAGAGATGGGTATCAATCGCGTTTATAAACTGGTTGACACCTGTGCAGCGGAATTCGAGGCCAAGACACCTTACTACTACAGCACATTCGAACAGGAGAATGAAAGCGTTTCGAGCGATCGCAAGAAGGTTGTTGTGTTGGGAAGTGGTCCGAATCGCATTGGACAAGGGATCGAGTTCGATTATTCATGTGTGCATGGCGTGCTTGCGGCGCGCGAATGCGGTTATGAAACCATCATGATCAACTGCAATCCCGAGACGGTGTCAACGGATTTTGATACAGCGGATAAGCTGTACTTCGAACCGGTATTCTGGGAGCATATTTACGATATCATCAAGCACGAAAAACCGGAAGGGGTGATTGTGCAGCTCGGCGGTCAAACCGCATTGAAGCTTGCAGAGAAACTCGAGAAATACGGTATTAAGATTATCGGTACCGATTTTAAATCGCTCGATTTAGCAGAAGATCGCGGCAGTTTCTCCACCTTGCTGAAAGCGAATAACATTCCTTACCCCAAGTTCGGTGTGGTAGAAAGTGCGGAGCAGGCCATCGAGTTGTCACGTGATTTGGGATTCCCTCTATTGGTTCGTCCAAGCTATGTTTTGGGTGGGCAAAAAATGAAGATCGTTATCAATGAATCGGAACTCGAGCAGCATGTGGTGAATATCCTCAACGATATGCCCGATAATAAGATTCTGCTTGATCATTTCCTTGAAGGCGCGATTGAGGCGGAAGCCGATGCAATCTGTGATGGCGAGGATGTTTACATCATTGGCATCATGCAGCACATTGAGCCGGCTGGTATCCATAGCGGCGACTCTTATGCTGTGTTGCCACCGTATAATCTCGGTGACTTCCTCATCACCCAAATCGAAGAGCATACTCGCACCATTGCAAAGGCGCTTAACACGGTGGGCCTTATCAATATTCAGTTTGCCATTAAGGATGACGTGGTATACATCATTGAAGCAAATCCGCGCGCATCGCGCACGGTTCCATTTATTGCGAAAGCCTATGATGAACCGTATGTGAATTATGCAACGAAGGTGATGCTCGGCGTGAACAAGGTGCGTGATTTTAAATTCGCGCCCAAGCGCAATGGCTACGCCATTAAGATTCCGGTGTTCAGTTATGAGAAATTCCCCGAAGTCAAAAAAGAACTCGGACCTGAAATGAAGAGCACCGGTGAGGCCATACGCTTTATCAAAGATTTACGCGATCCTTTCTTCCGCCAGATTTACAACGAGCGCAATCTTTATTTGAGCAAATAAGCTTAAGGCTTCACGATGCTTCCTGTTTGCACTTGACCGTGAATGCTCACAGCATAGTGGTAGAGTCCGGCCGACCACGAAGTCGTATCCATGACATACACACCGGCTACAGGCTGAAGATTCGAAATCATATGTCCTTGCGCGTCATGAATGGTCAACGATTCTATTGGGCCAGTGCAACGGAACGTAAGTTGTTCATTTGAATTTAGCGGATTCGGATAAACCAAGAGTTGGTCAGCTGCGAAATTGCCTTCGACCGAAGTAACTGCGAGCGTTCCTTCAGTCGTGCATCCATTGTCGTCGGTGATACTATACGTGTAGCTTCCGGATTGTGTAATGACGAAGTTATTCCCCATGCCACTGCCGCCAAAGGAAGTCTGCCATGTGATCTCGTAATTGCCAAAACCACCGGAGATTTCCAGCGCTATTTCATCGCCTGAACCGATACCATCGCCGTTACCATCATTGATGTCGGATGTTGCTGAAAGTTGCTGCGGCTCGGTGATGATGAATTCTGCGCTTTGAGACGCAACACAGTTTTCGCTCGAACTGATTACGACAGAGTAGACACCACCACTGAGGTTTTCAATAGCTGAACCTACAAGACTATTGCTCCAGTTGTAAGTAAGCTGTCCCAAACCATCGGCTTCAATCGCAATGCTGCCGTCAGCAGATCCGAAACACGAAACCTCAGACGCATCTATACCGGTAATCGTAATACCGCTCGAAGGAAGAATGTCAATGACGAGTGAGGCGGTATCACACATGCTGATTATGCCATTATCGCATACGTAGTAAGGAATCACAACCTGTCCTTCGCTGAACGTGCCTGCATGGTAAATGAGCTCTTGTGTTTCCGGATCAAGTTGATAATTGCCGCTGTTGACAGTGCCAAAGGATAACTGCAGTGACTGTGGTAAATCTTGAGCGTCACTTACGAGTTCGAAGACATTAATGATGACGCTGCCTCCCTGACATACCGAGGTGTTGTAAGCAGTTGCGCTCGGCGGTGTATTGGCATCTTCCGCAGAAACAACATAAATCTCAATGGTTCCTTGTGAACAGGCGTTGCAGGGGTCACAAGCAGAATACTCAACAAAGTACAGTCCTGTTGTATCAATTGCGGGTGTGTAGCTGAATGAACCATCGGGATTTAGGATAAAGTTGCCACCTGATTGATCATTGATGATTGTATACACCAACGGTTCGAAATCCAGTTCGATGTCGTTCGCAGCTACCGATCCGGCATAACTTGCATTGATGATTAACTGGACGCCTTCATCAACGATAATGGGCAGGTCATTTACAAACGTAACTTCAAATACGATTTCACCTTGTGAGCATGCTCCGGCATCATCGCACGCGGCGTAATGCACTGTATCCAGCCCAAAGAAGTGTGCTTGTGGCGCATAGGCGAATTGACCTGAAGCATCAAAGATGATTGTGCCATGCTCAACATCTTCAAGGATGGAAATCGTCAGGGTTTCATTGTCCACATCAGTGCTGTAATCGAAGAAGTTTCCTTCCGTAGCGGAATCCTCCGCTAACGTAATTTGAGCAGATACCGTTTGTGGTGCATCATTGACAGGCGCCACCTCTAAAAGGATACTGCCTGTTGTGCATGCTCCGCCGGCATCACATACTTCAAACGAAATGGCCTCATTACCGAAGGCGTTGGTATTCGGAGTAAAGGAATAGCTTCCATCTGTCTGCAAGCTAAAAATCCCCAGTGAGGATGTTCCTAGAGCGGTGAATGTGATCGCTTCGTTCTCCACTTCAATGATGGAGCCGACAACCGTTCCGGAAATCGCGATTTCCTCCTGTGTTTGCAACACGATGTTATCAGCGATTGGAGCATCATTGACAGGCGTTACTTCAATGAATACTGTGCTTGTCGAACAAGCACCTTGCGCATCGCATATGCTGACCAACAGGGTTTCGGATCCTGAACTATGGGCAGTAGGAGTAAAGGTCAGTTCACCGAAGCTGCTCAGAACTACTTCCCCAAGTGAAGACTCGCTCGTCAACACATAGTTGAGAGATTCATTTTCCACTTCACTATCGTTGGAGGATAACAGCAACGTTGCTGATTCATCTTCGAGGATAGTCATAAAGTCATCGAAGGCGATTGGCGCATCATTGATGCTATTCACGTTAAATGTTATGTCGGCCGTAGAACAACTTTGTGCAGCATCACAAACCGTGTAGTCAATGATGATTTCACCGAAGAAATTGCTTGGAGGATTGAACGAGAATTCCCCGTTGCTGTCGATTTGGAGCGACGAAGAATTCGTGGTGTAAGTCAATACATCGTTTTCAGCGTCTTGCACGTAGAATAACAGTGAGCCGTTGACCGAAGTGTCTTCGTCGGTGCTGTATGCTGCGTTCTGTGCAACAGGAGCGTCATTGACAGCAAGAACTTCCAATGTGAGAATTCCCGTTGAACAATTATTGTTTGGGTCACAGGCGGAGTAGGTTACGGTTTCCGTTCCAAAGAAATTTCCTGTTGGAACATAGGAAAGCAGGCCGCTGGCGGATAAAGTGATAGTACCATTGCTTGCGGTTCCCGTAAGCACGTATTGTATGGTTTCACCTTCTGCCTCGATATCGTTCGATGCGATGGATTCTGTTAGACTTGTGTCTTCATTGAGAGAAAGGATATCGCTCACTGCCAGTGGTGCATCATTTACGGCTGTAATAACGAGTGATACCGTTGCTTCAGCGCACAGGTTGCCGGAGTCGCAAACACGGTAAGTGAAATTGTCGGTCCCTGCGAAATTGATGAAAGGAGTGTACACAAAGGTGTTGCCCGAAAGCCATTGCACGGAACCGAATGCCGGCGCAGTGAGGGTTGAGTAGGTGAAAGATCCGCCTTCCGCATCGGTTAAGAACGCAGTCAACGATTGGCTCAATGGTGTATCCTCGGTTAATGTGAAATCACTGTTGATGGCAGAAGGAGCCGTATTCGCTGTGACAACGTTAATAGTTAGTGTTGCTGTATCGCAGCGCCCCGTTTCGTCGCAGACTTGATAGGCGACGTATTCCTCTCCTAAAAACCCTACGGATGGCAAGTAGTTGAACACGCCGGAAGGGCTCAAGGACCAAGTGCCTTGTGAAGGCACATCGAGGGCTGTGAACGAAAGTGCGTCGTTATCGCCATCGGTATCGTTCAGACTAATATCTCCAGAAACGTTTGTGTTTTCGACCACGATGACGGCATCATTCGAAGCCACGGGAGCATCTTCTACGGAGCTTATTTGAAGCGTTATCGTTGCGGCATCACATGCGTTCAGTGCATCGCAAACGGAAACGGTAATGGTTTCTGTTCCGTAATAATTTGCCTGCGGGGTGTAGGAGTATTGACCTTGATTATTGATGATGAGTTGACCGTTTTGCGCCCCTTGAACAATGCTTACAACCAGACTTGCATGATCGGCATCCGAGGTAATTAACGTGCCTGAAGTTGATTCATCTTCATTGATGGTAATGGAGCGATCTTGTGCAACGGGTGAATCATTGACTGAACTAACGTTGAAGGTAATGTTCGCACTCACACATGCGTTGGCCGCATCACAGGCGGTTACAACAATCAAATCCGTGCCGAAGAAATTGGCGGCAGGTGTATAGATAAAGCTGCCATTCGGCGATGTATTTACCGTGCCATTGGAGGCTTGGGTCGTAATGCTAAAATTGAGTGCCGCGGTTTCAATATCCGTGGCTATGGAGTTGAGGTTTCCTGAGAATGCAACATCCTCGTTCGTGTTGTACGTGGTGTTTGAAATTGTCGGTAGGTCATTCACTCCTGTTACGGTGAGATTCAATTGGAGCGTCGAACAACCTCCTTGATTGTCGCACACCTGAATAGCAATCGACTCGTTTCCGAACCAGTTGGCAAAGGGTGTGTAAGTAAAACTGCCATCGACATTGAGATCGAGTGAGCCTCCGATTGGCTGAGCGGCGGAGTTATAAGTTAATGGAGAGCCTTCTGCATCGGAATTGCCTGAGCTAACACTGCTTTGGAAAACAGCGTCCTCGATGAAGGAGAAATTCTTATTAGCGACCACGGGCAGGTCATTCACTGCGTTTACCTGCACAGTCAACAAAGCGCTGGCGCAGGAGTTTTGTGCATCACAACCTTGAACTGGAATCGACTGCGTGCCGGAGTAATTCAATGGCGGAGTGTAGGTATAGGTGCCATCCGCGTTGATGGTGAGGCCGGAAATGGTGTTGCCTTCAGGTGTCGTAAATACAAGTCCGGTAAGATCCGGATCAGCAATGAAAGTAAACGCTCCTTGAACCGCTAGGTCTTCCGATGTTACAAGCGTAAACGGTTGCGCCACAGGTGCATCATTGATCCCGTTAACCTGGATGTGAACAGTAGAGGTGGAACAGTTCACACCATCGCACGCCTGAATGACAAAGGTGTCGAATCCGAAATAATTGGGATTGGGGGTGTAACTAAAGGTTCCTGTTGCTGCAATAAGCACTGCGTTTCCATGAGCGGCATTCGAGAAAAGCGTGTAGGTGAGCGTGCCGGTATCGTCGCTATCATTCGTGGCTACGTTGATAGACACAGCGCTATCTTCATTTAAGATCTTCAGGTCATCTGCCAAGGTCGGTGGATCATTGTCAACGTTAGCGATCACAAGGGTGATGGTGCCGTTGGCGCATTGACCAACGATATCGCAAGCGGTGTAAACGAATGTGGTCGTTCCGTTGAAATTCGGATTGGGCGTGAAACT